>JAGRAG010000012.1 GCA_020435025.1 Bdellovibrionales bacterium
AATGTATGTGATCTGCGTACATTCGCATTGGGACTTTTAAGTGATCTAAACTTTCATCTACAATTAAAGGGTGCCGTTTAAAAATAGCACTGCGAAAATTCCGCAATTATTGGTTGAACTCACTATCAATTTTCATTGTAATATCCATAAGATATAAATTTTAAAAAAATTCCATTAATAAAATTCGATCTTCTGCGTTTCTTTTATGAATTGGCTAAAACCTCGTGCCTCTGAGCTGGCACAACGAAAAAAATGGTTTCACGAGGTTTTAAAAGAAAACCAAGGAGCGCTGCTGCGTTTTGCACACTCTCTTGTCTCCGATACGGAGTTAGCGCAAGATATCGTGCAAGAGGCTTTTACTCGGCTCTGGGATCGCGCTCCTGATGATGTCGAAGGCTATGTTGTCGAATGGCTTTTTAAAGTCTGTCGCAATTTGTCCATCGACCATCTTAGAAAGGAGAAACGTATGGACAATAAAGCCCTTAATCTAGACTGTTTAGAGGATCTGGATCAATTAGATGTCGAGTCGCAATTAGACAAAAAAAGTCGACAGCAAATTGTGGCGGAGGTCATTTCCCAGTTAAAGCCCCATCAGCAAGAAGTTCTGCGAATGAAGTTTGAAAAGGACTTTTCTTATCATAAAATCAGTGATGTAACGGGTTACTCCGTGACGCATGTAGGGGTCCTGATTCATAACACCATAAAGGCTATTCGAAAAAAGATGATTCAAAGATTGCAATTAGACATTGGAGACGCCGCCCAAGATGAATGATCAAGAGGCCAAAGAATCTTTACTTATCGCTTATGCTTTAGGCGAACTATATGGTTCTGAAAAGGATCAGGTCGAACTTTGGTTAAAAGAGGACCCTCATTTGGCGACAAGTCTTAAAGAGATTCGCGAATCCATTTCTCTTCTTCAATCTGAATTACACAACACTGCGGAACCGAAATTGGATGCTATCCGACTGAAATCGTTAAATGACTATATTGAAGCTCATCCGAGTTCATCGGATTCGGACAAGCAGCAGCCCTCCCGCTGGTCGCTTTGGTTGTTACGGCCTGCCATAGGGGTCCCCGTCTTTATGGCTGGTCTTTTAACTCTGTTGCTCTATCGACAAGTTGAGCCTCCTCTTTACAGTGATGTCTCAAATGTCCCAAAATCCGAATCCGTTCAAGAAATGAAGGCAGCCCCTTCTCTACCCGAGAAGAAAATTGTTTCTGGGGCCACTCTTACAGTGAATCAACAAGTAGCTGATCACCAGCCAACAGAACCCACTCAAACGCACTCTCTGAAGCAACAGCCGTTCGGTGCTCGAGAGTCCGTTGGCCCTAGGCCCACAGCTCCTTCAACCCCTACTTCAAAAGGAATCCTCGGCCGCGGAAGTTCTCAACAAGTAGCAAAACGCTCCAAGATCCCTGAGGCTCAAACTAAAACAAAAGCTGAAGTGAAATTGGAAGATGTGGCTTCCGCAAAGAAAGTTCATAACGTCGAAAAAGAAACCTTAGAAGAGGCGTCAGATAAAATCAGTAAAAATGACTCCCAAGAAATGATGGCCGACGCAGTTCCAAGCCAAATGAGAGCGGGATCGGGAGGCGTGGCTGCCGATACAGCAGCAGTCATCGAAACTAAAGAAGCAATAAGCTCCCTACGCATCTCAGATTTAATATTAACTCCCAAAAATCCAGCGCTTTCTCAAAAAATAAATAGTGATCTCAAAAAGATACAGGCTTGCTTTTTCGGACCCAACATTAAAGCCAACCAATACAAACTGACGGTACGAATTTCCTCATCGACCCTTCAAAGTTTATCTCTATCACCGGAAGTCCCATCAAATATTACAGATTGCTTACGTCTATATTTTTTAAAACTGAATATCGGTGACACTATGATTATTCGGTTAACAATTCATTTATAGCTCTTATCACCGGCCTTTGAACCTGACGACTTCTGAAGGACGCCTTCTTTCTTGCCACAGAATGACACAAATCATAGTTGGATGGAACTTTGAATAGAGTAGATTAGAGCCTATAATCATTTAACCAAACCTTTAAATGAGAATCCACCTTAGTAAAATTCCAGATTCTTGGTAAAACTCCTTAACTATCTAAAATTACAAGAAAATTTTTTTCATTTTTTTATTAATAAATTAACCTCCATCACGTTAACCCCATGAAAACATCATTAAAGGAGTCAAAATGATATTTAAATCAAAACCTCTCAACGCCATTTTTATTTCTTCTCTATTATTGATCAACCCTGGTTGCACCCTCGGTTCAAAAGAGAAAGAACCACAGAAGATGTCCGTCTCCACCGTTCAGCCTTTGCCCGAAAAAGAGCCCCTATATAAACCTACGATTGAGCCCCCCGCAAAAGTCACGGTAGCTGACAAAGCACATCCCCCTAAAGAGCGTAAATGGGAAGCCACTGTTGCTGATGAAGTAGCTATTTCCTCTTCTGCCCAAATGAAACAGCAAAATAGAGCGCAAAGAAGCAAGATCGGAATGTTTGCAGGAGGAGGAATGGTTCTACCTTATGCGCCTACGGTCAATGGATGGTCTCAAGAGGCCTCTGAATCTTTTAACACCGAATCGTACGATCGCATCAATGACAATGAATTTTGTCAGGTTTCCGATCACCCCCTGTCTACCTTTTCTATAGACGTCGATACAGCCTCTTATGCCAATGTGAGACGCTTTCTCAATCAAAGTCAGCTACCACCTAAAGACTCCGTTCGAATCGAGGAAATGATCAACTACTTTAACTACCCTTACGCCAATCCAAAAGGTCAAAGACCTTTTGCCGTTCAAAGTGAAGTGGGACGGGCCCCATGGAACTACAAACACCGTCTCGTTCATATTGGAATTAAAGGTTTGGAAATCAATAAAAAAGAAAAACCAGCAAGCAATCTTGTTTTTCTTATTGATGTTTCTGGCTCGATGTCAGATGCCAATAAGCTCCCCCTTTTAAAAGTCGGATTTAAAAAATTAGTCAGTCAGCTAGACGAAAGAGATCATGTGGCTATCGTTGTCTACGCTGGAGCTGCTGGAGTCGTTTTGCCCTCTACCTCAGGTCATCTACATCAAACCATTATGGCGGCTCTTGATCGCTTACAAGCTGGCGGCTCCACCAATGGCGGACAGGGAATTCAATTAGCTTATAATATAGCTAAAAAGCACTTCATCAAAGGTGGAGTAAACAGAGTGATTCTTGCGACAGATGGAGACTTTAATGTCGGTGTATCTAGCCGAGGTGAATTGGTCCGCAGGATTGAGCAAAGTCGTGAAAAGGGAATTTATTTGAGCATTCTTGGTTTTGGAATGGGTAACTACAAAGATGGTCAAATGGAAGAGCTAAGTAATAAGGGAAATGGTAACTATGCCTATATTGATACCGAAAAAGAAGCCCAAAAGGTCTTGGTGGAACAAATGATGGGAACCCTGATCACCATCGCCAAAGACGTAAAAATTCAAGTGGAATTCAACCCCGCCGCCGTTGAAGCCTATCGATTGATTGGCTACGAAAACCG
>JAGRAG010000013.1 GCA_020435025.1 Bdellovibrionales bacterium
CGCGAGCCAATAGATATCTCGCTGTTCTTCCAATTATTTTGATCTGGTCCTAAAAATAAGATCTCAATGCGAAAACTTGGATTCAAAATTCCGGAAACTCGGACAAATGTGGCTCAGATCAAAATAAACGGGGCCTCGCAGGTGGTATGGCATTTGCCATGTCCGAGTCCTGTGAAGTGAGACACTCACAGTTTTTTAATCAAAGAAGATCAAAATGGAAAACAAACCTCAAAACACAAGTGACGTAGAAAAAATCAATATCGTGATTTCTGAAATCAATTTGGATGCCGTGATTGGTGGATTGGCTCGTCGCTGTTAATGACAAATGGGGGCTTGGCCCCCTTATTTTTGGGAGGACGTTCCATGTCGCAATTACAAATAAAAAATCTGACCCATGCAATTGGAAATAAAGTTCTCTTAGATAAAGCATTTTTGAATATCGAAGAGGGAAGTCGAATTGGACTTGTTGGTCCAAACGGAACCGGCAAAACGACTTTTCTAAATCTGCTTTTTGAGCGTCCGCATTTATATAAATCGGAAATGGTCTATAAAAAGCACCTCGTTATTGGCTACACGCAGCAGTTTCTTTCTCCAAAATACTTCGGAAAAACCATTGAGCAGTGGGCCGATGAGAAAAACCATGAGTTTTTACAATATCTATTTGAACTCGGGTTTGAACAAGACTCGCTTGTTAAGAAAGTAGAAGAACTCAGTGGGGGTTGGGCCAGTCGCTTTCAACTCGCGCATGTCCTATCAGAACACCCGGATCTTATCTTGATGGATGAGCCAACCAATAATATGGATATTGAATCTATTATTTTACTCGAAGAGTTCTTGATTAAAAATCGGAAGACCTCTTTCATCGTCGTAAGTCATGATCGAAAGTTTTTAGATGCAGTGACTAGCCAAACCTGCTTTTTAAGACATGGTCAATTGGAGTTGATTCATCATCCTTTTTCTCGCGCTCAGGAGATCTTATTTCATCGAGACGAAGACCTGCGAATTCAGAATGAAAAGCTGAACAAAAAAATTGAAAAACTAGAAAGCAGCGCCACTCAATTGGCCCAGTGGGGGCGGCAATTTGATAACGAAAAATTTTCCACTCGTGCTAAGAGTATGTTGAAGCGAGCCGACAATATGAGAGAGAGCTTCCAAATAGAAAAAGATCTATCCCCATTGAAAGTCTCAATGGAGAGTTCGAGTTTGCGTGCTCCCTTTCCTATTCGAATTTTAAGTGCAAAGATCTCGATTCCTGGAAGTGATTCTTTCCTTTACAGTATCGAAAGCCTTCAGATAAAAAAGGGAGAGAAGGTCGCGTTTTGGGGGCCTAATGGAATTGGTAAATCGCTTTTTTTAAAAGATATTGTTGAAAATGGGATCGATAAAGGTACGGTGAATCCTCAAGTGAAAGTCGGTTACTTTTCACAGTGGCTCGATCACTTTCCATTGCACGTATCGATGCGAGAGTATCTTTTGGAACAGACTGATCTGTCGGAGTTGGATGCCACTCGCCATTTGGTTCAGTGTGGATTTCCTTATGAAAAGCAGACTCAGAAGATTGAGCAACTCAGTGGAGGCGAGCGGGCACGACTTTGCCTTTTGGTTCTTAAACTTCAAAAACCCAATTTTTTAGTTTTAGATGAACCCACCAATCATCTTGATTTTCAGGGAATTGAAGATTTAGTAGAGATCTTGGCCGAGGAACAGTTGACGGTTTTATTTGTCTCCCACGATCGTGATTTTTTAGAAAAAGTAGCCAGTCATTATCTGTTCGTGGATGAAGGACTGTTAAAGAAAAGCACGGCATGGCCTGGTCTCAGCAGTCATGGGATGAACGCTCTTGCCATCCCCGATAGTAACATGAAGCAGGGCGAGTCGTCTGAAGATCGTTTAATCAAAGAAATTGAAAAATTGGAGCAGCGATTGAAGGTCGAACGAGGCTTGCCACGTAAGAAGCAAAGTGCTCAACGCCAGGAACGTTGGACCAAGGAGCTAGACGATTTGTATACCTCTTTGGAATCCGCGAGTTGCGATCATGCTTTATAATGTTCAGTTTTCCCAGTCCCATCTACTTAAAAGCCCTCAGGGTCAAGAGATCCAAAGGCTTTTTGGTATTACCGAAGAGGAATTGACTGACCAGGTTGTCGTTCCTCCATCAGAAATTCAATTGGGGCAGATTACGTATATTACAGGTTTAAGTGGATCAGGAAAGTCGACGCTTCTTCGGCAGATTCAAAAAAAGCATACCGATGCTTTTTGGGTGAAGCGCGAGATAGATGAGTCCCTTACGCCTATTGAATTTTTGGGAGCTGAAACCTCCGAAGCCCTTTCTTGGTTGACCCGGTTTGGTTTAGGTGAGGCTTTTTTAATGTTAAAGCCGGTTTATCAACTTTCTGACGGCCAAAAGTTTCGTCTGCAGTTGGCGAAATCTATGTATCAACAACAAAACTGTATGATTCTTTGCGATGAGTTTTTAAGTCTTGTGGACCGACAAACTTCTCAAGTGATTGCCTACAACGTCCAAAAAATATGTCGTCGCCAAAACATTCAATTGGTGGTTGCTACGGCTCATAGGGATCTACAGAGTTCTTTAATACCTGATGTTGTGATCCGTATGGATTTAAATGGTGTGCTCAGTGTTGATGAAGATAAAGGAGTGAACTGGCAAGCACCGCTATTTTCAAAGGAAGACCTTAAAATTGAACGAGGCGAAATAGATGATTATTTTCAGTTTCAACGATTTCACTATTCGAAAGGCGACGACGACAAGTTGATTCGGTCGGATCTTCTGGATCACGTCGTTGTGGCCAGATACGGAGAACTGACGATCGGAGTGGCTTTGATTACCAAGCCCTTTCCTAAAACTCTTGAAAGCATTCCCTTGTTTGCAGAGATCAACCAATCGATAAAAGTATCTGAGCGTGTTGTCATCCATCCCTCATTTCGAGGCTGTGGTATAACAAAGTTGCTTCAACCAATGGTTTCAGGTGAGGTGAAATATATCTTTTCTCAATCGGCCTTTGGTTTAAAAGTAAATTTTAAAAGTGTTTCGCAGTTTCAGGAAGTGGAACATCCTAATAAAAAACGAAACGAGCCGTGGCAGGAGTACTTGCATAAATCAGAACACGAAAATGTGACCGAGAAAGAGCTCCAATCGTTACTGGTTCAAGCAGCGGTTTTAAAACGAAAAAGGTATTTGCATTTTTTTATCCAATTACTAAAAAAAGAGCTAGCCGACCACGAAGTCCAGTTCGTTGACCTGCTGTTGAGCCACGTGCAAAGGGACCTGCAGAATTGGCCGGAGGCTCAATTGATCGAAGAAGCCAGACCCTTTCCGATGGCAGCGTTCCTTAAAAAATTGCTGTAAATCATAGCATCTCCAAAGGCGAGCAAAAACGGCACCCTTTAATTGCGGATGAAAGTTCAGATCCCTTAAAAGTCTCAATGCTCATGTGCGAAGATTACATACATTCAGCTTCGGGGCACGGCTCCTGCCTTGCTGTCATCCCGCCTGTGACGGGACCACCTCCGGTTTGACAGAGCGCCCTTCGCTAAATGTATGTAATCTTCGCACATGAGCATTGAGACTTTTAAGGGTTCTGAACTTTCATCCGCAATTAAAGGGTGCCGTTTTTGCTGTTGTCATAACGAAACGCGTTAAAGAAAAGAGCGCAAAGGACCCGATAACGCTGTGAAAGGAGTTTTTTGCTTAGGGCTCAAAAGAGATTTTCCCTCCCTATTGGTTGAAATCAATCCCTGAACTGGGTAGAAAGTTGAGGGTGTATTTCAGCGGCAAAATTACTCATTCTGTTTTAAATTTTCTCACCCATAAAGGGGTGGGCTTAGATTCTTTGTATGAATGGGTGGAGATCAGTCCAGATCAACTTCGTGATACGACCGGTTGGATTTTCGCAGATCAAGTCGAAGAGTTTTTAAAGCAAATTGAATTAGAATATGCCTCCGAAATCGGAGAGGACAACTTTTGCGAAACTTTAGGGCATATGAGTGAGTCTTTGAAAAGTTGGGGGGTCTTGGATTCCGTTTTGCGAATGATGACTTCACCCAAAGACATTTACTCTCAGCCACAAAGGTTTATTTCTTACTTCATTTCCCCGGAGCCTCCACTAGTCAATATGGATCGTCAAGAAAGTAAAATTTCTTTTGATCTTCCGATTTCACAAGAAGAGTACCCTTATGTGACATCTTATTTGGCTGCGGCTTTAGAAGCCCTTCCAACATTTATGGGTGAATCGTTGGCCCATGTGACCTGGAGTGGGACGCGCGTTACCGTTCGTTGGGATCAACTTCAAGACCAGTTATTTAAAAGAAGTGAAGAGACGCCGAACTATAAACCGGAGCTCATGCGTTCATTGGTGAACTCATTAGAGAATAATGAAAAGGCCATCGAAAAGAAAGATTTGCAGATTCGCGAATTAGAAAATGAATTGATGCAAATGAAAGCACGAATCAACCAGCTTATATCGATGGAGTCGCAGCCGCAGTTACTGTTAAACAGAGAAGAGTGGGCGGCAAAGGCCACATCTGCGATCGAAACTCCTCTCGGTAATGTTTATAGTTTTGTGATGAAGCTCGGAGATTATATGGGCCGTGCTCAACAACTGGTGACTCTTATGTCGGCCCTATCTGGCCAAAGTAAACAGATGAAAGAGGCGATGCGAAGAATGGATTGGGACTATATTCGTTCCGAGTATCCTATTCTCATTCAAAGTAGTATAAATGAGATAAATTCAATGAAGGAAGCCATCAACTTTTTGGATGTCGAAATGAAAGAGGCGGAACCTGCAAAAGCCGAGAGTTGTATCCAGATGAATTTAAACACCATTGTTTCTCGTGCCATTGAATCGGTGCAAGCGCAAATTCCCAATCGGATCGAAATTGATAGCATGCTTTTTTTAGATCGACCGATTGAGCTTTTTCCTGAGCAGATGGAGTATGCTCTAGAGAAAATTTTATCCCATACAGCCCAAAGAATAAAAAAAGAGGGAAAAATTCGAATCGTTACTCGTCCCAAAGGAAGTCGTGCTGAGATTGAAATCACAGATAATGGACGAGTTTTAAGAAATACGTTTTCAAGCAAAGACAGTCAGTTAGGTGTTGCTGATTCCATCATTCGCTTGCACCAAGGTCACCTGACTTTTCAAAAAGGAGAGGAGCTGGGTGCTACTTGTATTATTGATTTGCCAATGAAATTTAATACTCAATCGGAAAGTCCCTTAACGAGGTAAACAAATGGAAAAGATTAGAGAAATACATGCTCGTGAAATTCTTGATAGCCGTGGCAATCCTACGGTGGAGGTGGAACTCAAACTGGATTCCGGTGTTTTTGCACGAGCGGGAGTTCCATCAGGAGCCTCAACTGGAGCCTATGAGGCTCATGAAATGCGGGATGGAGATAAGGGGCGCTATAAGGGAAAGGGTGTTTTATCGGCTGTTGAAAATGTAAACTCTAAAATTGCTCCAGCACTACGTGGAAAAGGAATTGAAGACCTGTTGTCCATAGATAATCTTTTATTAGAATTAGATGGCTCTAAGAACAAAAGCACTTTAGGGGCCAATGCCATTTTAGGTGTTTCAATGGCTTGTGCGAAAGCAGCGGCACAATCAGCAAATCGTCCCTTGTATCATTACCTCTCAAATGGACAGGCGACCAAATTGCCGGTGCCATTAATGAATGTCATTAATGGCGGGGCTCATGCGGATAATGGTTTAGATGTTCAAGAATTTATGATTGCGCCTTTGTGTGGGGGGAGCTTCAGAGAAGCTCTAAGAGCCGGAAGTGAAATTTTTCACACACTAAAAGGGATTTTAACAGAGAAAAGCTTAGCGACGGGAGTGGGGGACGAGGGGGGATTTGCACCGGTTTTAAATTCCAATGAAGAGGCATTAGAACTATTGATGCTGGCTATTGAAAAGGCAGGATACCGTCCGGGAGACGATGTGAGAATTGCATTGGATGTAGCTTCTACGGAATTGGTGGAAGGTGAGCTTTATCATTGGGAAGGTCAGAAGATTTCCGCTGAGGAACTTGGCGGTGTCTATGGTGCATGGCTTGATAAATATCCTATTGCGAGTATCGAAGATGGCTTTGGCGAGGATGATTGGAGTGGATGGGCGCAATTTACTGCAAAATATGGAAATCGTGTCCAACTCGTGGGTGACGATCTTTTCGTGACCAACCCTGAAAGACTGCAAAAAGGAATTACTGAAAAAGCGGCGAATGCTTTGTTAGTAAAGGTCAATCAAATCGGGACGCTTTCTGAAACAGGAAAGGCAGTTCGGATGGCTCAAGAAGCCGGATTTCACACAATCATGTCTCACCGAAGTGGAGAGACGGAGGACACCATCATTGCCGACCTGTCTGTGGCAATGGGATCTGAGCAGATAAAAACGGGAAGTCTCTGCCGAGGGGAGCGTATTGGTAAGTACAACCAATTGCTTCGCATTGAGGAGGAGCTGGGTGCTCGAGCCCAATTTCGTGGAGCGCAGGCTTTCTCGTGATCCGTTCAAACGGCACCCTTTCATGCTCAATTAAAGGGTGCTGCTTGATAGCAGTTTAAATTAGTTATTAATTTCCCTCTGTTTTCTCTGTAAGGGATATTCTGGGCTATGGTGTCATGGGTAATCTATTTGGAATTTTAAGTCGCCAAGCTTTCAAAGATTTCGTTAAACTAAGATTATGAAGTTCTCAAATGTTCATTGGTTATTTTGTGAAGTGCAAAAACTTCTCACCCGTCCAACGCGGGTGCTGGTTTTGTGTTTACTGATGGTTTTTGTCAGTTTGGTCTGGGAAGGGTCTTTTTGGCAGCTCTGGAATTTAAAACGAGAATCGGCTCGTTTGCAAAATAAGATGAGTGAAGTCGCAAAACTGTCTCAGCAGCTGAATATGAAAATAGAAAAGGCCTCTGATCTTACCTATATAGATCAGCAAGCTCGTGACCGTTTTGATCTTGTGGGGAAAGATGACCTCATTTTTATCTTTTCCGATCAGCGCGACTCGAATGATGCGTCACAGCATTAACGCGAAATTAAAATTCTTCATATAGAGCTAACCCCTTGACATACGGTCAGTTTTCCTAGAAGAGCTAAGGGTTGTTCGAGGGATCTTCACGCAGACTTGACCCACTTTTATAAAATCCTACTATAAATATAGAAGGAGGCCTTATGGATGTAGGTCGAGTAAAGTGGTTTAGTGAATCGCAAGGATACGGATTTATCGAACACATTGATGGTCGCGAAGTGTATTTCCATTATACGGCGGTCGTCAAAAATCGATATCAGCCTCGGTTAACAGATGGTGTGGAAGTGGAATTTGATCTACTCACAACAACATCCGGGTACGAAGCTTCAAATGTAAGGGTTTTTGAGCGATGAATAAACAAAAAGTCGTTTGGGTTGGTCAAGACGTTACAAATCTCCGATTGCGATTGGGGATGACCGTCAGTGATTTGGCTCGTCGATTGAGTTGCTCCGTGGACGAGGTTCGCACCTGGAGATCGGAAACAGTCGTCGATTCCATTCACTACAACCAACTGCAAGGACTTCTTCACATTGCAGAAGGAAATGCTGTGGCGATGTCTCATCGCCCGCTAGCAGATTCTGTAATGTCTTCGAATGGTTTGAATCAGATTACGGAAGACGAACTTTCGGATTTGATGGAGGGCCAATAGAGGCGGGAGACTTTGATTTCTCTTTGAGAAATCATAGAAAACCGAAGGCCAGTGGTAGGCTTTTTCTTTCTTATATAAAGAAAGGAAGGAGTCTTTTATTCTTTTTAATCAGCATTCTTCCGCAATTAAAGGGTGCAGTTCGAAAGCTGATTAAAAGGAAGGGAAATCCTCAAAGGAGGATGGTATTGCTGTGTCATTTCCAGTTCTTCATGTTTTTTAGCGCCTTTTAGGGTTAAAACGGCCTCATGAAAAAGCTATATCTAGTTGATGTCAGCTCCATGTTTTTTAGAGCTTTTTTCGCGGTCCCTCGGCTTTCCACGAAATCAGGTTTGCCGACCAACGCCCTAGTTGGTTTTTTAAATATGACCGTTAAACTCCTAAAAGAAGAAAAGCCAGACTTCATGGTTTACTGTATGGATCGAAAAGAGCCATCTTTTAGAAAAGATCTATTTACCGATTACAAAGCCAATCGCACGGAAATGCCTGAAGATCTTGTTCCTCAACTTCCTTACATTAGCAAAATTACGGAAAGTCTGGGGATTCCCCACTTAGATAAGTTAGGATTTGAAGCTGACGACGTTATTGGTAGTTTGACACGAATGGGACGGGAAGCTGGACTGGAGGTCGTCATTGTCAGTGGTGACAAAGACTTCGCACAGCTTGTAGGTCCGCATGTTTCTATTCTTGATACTATGAAAAATGTCATTTACGACTCTCAAGGCGTTGTCGAGAAGTGGGGCATTCACCCCGAACAAATGATTGATTACTTAGCGCTCGTGGGAGATTCAAGTGACAACATTCCTGGCGTGAAAGGTGTTGGTCCTAAGGGCGCACAAAAGTTATTGGCAGAATTTAAAACTTTAGATGGAATCTATGAAAACATAGAAAAGATCTCTGGAAAGTCCTTGAAAAGCAAGTTGGAAACCGACAGAAAAAATGCCTATCTTGCAAAAAAGCTGGTGACGATTGTCCAAGATATTGACTTTGAAGTAGGTCTGGACGCACTTCAATTACAACCGGTCCATCAGCCGCAATTGGAAGAGTTATTGGTGGAACTAGAGTTTGAGCGTTTTCTTAAGAAATTAACTGGTAACGGTGTTTCTGAAAAGAGAGTTTCTACGTCGGATTCTCATGACGGACCGAAAGTTACGAAGGATATTGTCGACGCCGTAGAAGTCGGGACTACCATTACATCGTGGCCCGAAGAAAGATGGAGTTTGAGCCAGTTAGAAGAAAGGGTTTCTGAGGAAGATGAGATAACGGGTCTTTTGAATTCACGAGGTTTTTGTATTGGCTGGAACAACAAAGCAATTGTTGTAGATGCCGACCGATCTGAGATCGGAAGAGTCTTGGGAGATAAAAGCTTAAATTGGCGAGGCTTTGATTTAAAAAATATTTGGCATTCTTTGCAGCTCGAGAGGCCAGGACATCCTGTCTGGGATTCTATGGTGGCTGCATACATTATTCGAGCCGGTAATATTGAGGATTCAAGCAAAGTCACCTCTGAGTATCTTCACAGAGAGGTTCCGGAGTTGGCGAGCCCAGGAATGCTTCTGGCACTGGATGCTAACTTACAAAAATCCCTACAAAAGAATTTACAAAGAGTGAAGGGAGAGAAAATTTTTAAAGAATTGGAGCTTCCTCTCATACCCGTGCTTTTTAAAATGGAAAACCGGGGAATTTTGCTCGACCAAGAGGATTTGCATCAGCAATCGGAGCAGTTGGCAAAGGATATTGAAAGTCTTGAAGAATCCATCCAGGAAAAAGCGGGAGAGTCCTTTAATGTTGCGAGCACCAAGCAATTAGCGACCATCTTGTTTGATAAACTAGGATTACCGGTGGGCAAGAAAACCAAAACGGGTTACTCAACAAGTAGCGATGTTCTTGTTAAACTGCAGGATGAGTATCCGATTTGTCGAGAGATACTGGAGTTTCGTGAGCTATCTAAATTAAAATCTACTTATGTGGATGCACTTCCAAAGCTAGTCGACGCAAATGGTGTGATTCACACTCAGCTTCGCCAATGCTCGACAGCGACCGGAAGACTCTCTAGCGTGAATCCCAATCTACAAAACATTCCGATTCGAACTGAGAGAGGCCGCTATGTTCGTCGGGCATTTGTCGCAAGACCAGGACAAAGCTTACTTTCCGTTGACTATAGCCAAATTGAACTTCGTGTCCTTGCGGACATCACTCAAGATCCAGGCCTTCTGAATGCGTTTGAAAATGATCTAGACATTCATTCGGCAACGGCTTCTGAGATTTTCGATGTTCCTATTGAAGAAATGACGAGCGAGTTGCGTCGAAAAGCCAAAGCTGTCAATTTTGGAATTGCCTACGGACAAGGAGCTTTTGGGTTATCAGAGGCTTTGGGAATTGGGCGGGGAGAAGCCTCGGAGATTATTGATCGATACTTTAAGCGTTTTAAAAAAGTAGAACAATACATGCATGAAACCATTGAAAGAGCTAAGAAAGATGGGTTTGTGGAGACAAAATTAGGGCGCAGAAGGTACATTGATGAATTGAAATCTTCGAATGGAAATATACGTAAATTTGGAGAACGAGCGGCTATCAATGCTCCTATTCAAGGGGCCGCCAGCGATATCGTGAAAAAAGCGATGATTGATGTCGATCAATCCATTTCTCAACCGATGCTTTTACAGGTTCACGATGAATTGCTGATTGAATGCCCCAAAGATGAAGTCGAGCCCGTTGCACAAGAAGTCAAAGCCGTTATGGAAGGAGCCGTCAATATGTCAGTTCCTTTAAAGGTCAATATTGCTTGGGGAGACAACTGGGAAGAAGCCCACTAGAGTTTATAAATAAGAGCTCTATTTTAGTTGTAAAAATGATCACTCTCTGTCCCAGCCGGCGACGCGTCCAAACTCAAAGTAGATGACACGATTTTCGTTTTCAAATCCTTCATTGGAAGAAACAAGGCGCTTATAGAGCCATCTTTCATTTTCATACATGGGATTGCCGGAAACTTCAACGAGATCGGGTTCTCCCCAACTCTCGACGACGGCTTTCTTATTCATTCCTAAAACGACGTCTTTATTTTCGATAGCCTTCGAAACCAATGGATTATGATTGGTACTTTTTTCTATGAACCCTTGGCTGGTTGCCCAACGCTGACGTCCTTCATAGGTTGGGATTTGTAAGAAGTTAATCTTATCTTGGGTCGAAGGTAAGAAGGGTTTGAAGGAGTAATACTGTCCCTTTTCTTTCTCTGATCTTATAGACTGTTCAAGACGAGTGAGTTTCATTTGCATAAAAAGCCGCTCGCTTTCGCTCTCGTTGAGAATTTTAGAGTTGGAAAGCCCGAGATTTTGACGAGCTTTACCGGCATCGTACGACTCTCTTTCTTGGTAGAATTCATCTAGTGAGCTTGACCTTTGTCCGTAATTGTCTGAATAGCCACTGGCTCGACTTCTGGTTAGAGTGCTACAGTTAGCCAGCGTAAGAACAAAGCCAATTAATAAAATTCCCATTTTCATATGATTCTCCTCTAACTTTGTATCGGATCGAAACAAAATTTTTTGAGACAAGAAGTATAAAAATTTGTCATAATAAAGCTGATGAGCGAAGAATCTGATGACATTAAGAAAAGTGAAGTAGAGTCGGTGAGTGTATCGCCAGACGTTAGTCAAGAAGATGAGTCTGAGGATGATGCGTTATTTTCTTTAGATGATATTGATGAATTGCTTGGCGATGAGGATGAAGCGGATTCTACAAAAGAAGATTTAGCAACTCTTGAAGAGACGAAACAAGAAGACTCCCAG
>JAGRAG010000014.1 GCA_020435025.1 Bdellovibrionales bacterium
CGCAAAACATATTGATACAATACTTTTCCCAGAAGTTCTGAATACGGAAAATTTAGAAGAGAACTATCATGATCTTAAGCTAAAACGACTTCAAGAAGCAAATTTTGATGAAACTATAGAGTGGATCAATGAATGGCTTTATCAAATAGCGGGTAAAAATAAAATTCCACTTTTTATTGCAGGAGCTCCTAATTTGACAAAGAAGCTCTTTACAAAATTGCGTTTTTTACGAGTTAACAAGAAAGCTATACTAAATTCCTTTCATAGAAACCGATCGATTGATGCCATTGCGGAAGCTCGTTTTTTGCTCCAAATGGAAACTCAAATGATGCTGGAAAAGTCCATTGTAGAGTTCTATTGGGCTGAGGATATGAATCTGGGTAAGAAAGATATTTATCAAATTGCTAAGGCGGCTGTTCATGGGAGAATACGAAAGCTAATTGTTGCTAATGACGTTCAAATTTTTGGCAAGCTTAATAAACTCACTGGAGGCTTACGTATCAATCCTGCTCATTTGGATCATGAGGACGACGACCTATTAGATGACCTTTCTCAAACAGTTTTGGCTTGTGGCGGAGAAGTCATCGTTGTTCCAAGTAATCAGATTCCAAAAGGGATTCCGATTTTAGCGATTCTAAAAGGAGGCCCTAGTCAACGATCAGTTGATAGTGGTCAAAAAAATCTTGAGCAAATTAACTATGGATAAAGAAGGAGACCCAAGATGATTAGAATTATATTTAAAGACCTTGAAAAATCCGAGCTGGCGAAACGCGTGGCTGATGATAGTATGAATGATCTTTTTAATAAATTTCCTGATTTAAAGACCTCATATATTTCGTTAACACTGAGTATGCAGAATTCTCCTACGCAAGCTGGTCCAGATCTTTTTACTGTAAAATTTAACTGTAGATCTGGAAAATATCGTGGAGCCATTATGCAAAAATCTGCTCCAAACCTTTATAAAGCTCTTTCTGATCTGTCAGATGGCCTTTTGGAAAAGTTAAATAGATTTGGAGATAAGAAAAGATCTAAAAGGCTAAAAAAGGCACGCGGAGAGCGACATAAATCACGAACTTCAAGTGGACAGGAATCTGAGAGTGTTGCTATATAGCTAACGAGATAAATGTAAAAAAACATATCTTAAAATTATCGTAGTTCAATTGGGGAGCATATGAGAACAGCGACTGTAATTTCATTATTTATATTTTCGGTGTTGACGGCAGAGGCCGATCCAATGAAAACCGTAGATTTTGTCGATGTAGATAAGTATTTAGGCTCCTGGTACGAGGTGGCCTCAATCCCGCAGTCTTTTCAAAAAGACTGCTTTTGTAGTCGGGCTGAATATTCGTTAAGAGAAGATGGACACCTTAGAGTCGTTAATTCCTGCAACAAAAAGTCTCATCAAGGTAAGATATCAATTGTTGAGGGCTACGCTAAAATTATCGACAAGAATACAAACTCAAAGTTAAAAGTTACCTTCTTTTGGCCATTTTTTGGAGACTACTGGATTATCGGCTTGGACGCTGACTATAGGTATTCTGTCGTTTCAAGTCCTGACCGATCCACTTTATGGGTTTTATCGAGAACGCCAATTCTAGATCCTCGACTGTTACAAATGGCCCTTGATGATGCCAAAAGACAGGGGTTGAATTTAACTAAACTGCAATTTAGGTCAAATGACGACTGCATGTATGGCAACTAAGGATTTAATATTGAAAAAGTGTTTGGGCGTTGTTTCGCCCTTGGCGTTGAAACCAAGAGTACTGTCTCCAGTCGACACTCGGAAGATCATAATCGAGTAAGTTTCGCCATGAGGAATTCCTTATTCGACCTATTGAGCTTAATACAGACCTAATATCGGTAAGCGATTTTAAACCGTTTCCTTTTTCAACATCCCGGATGTACATTCGAGGCACCTTTAGTTCCATGAGAGTCGCATCTTCCATGTACTTTCTGCCTGAAAGCGATGCCTCTTTCATCTCCTCTGCCAGATCACGGTGATACCCATCTCTTGCCGGCCGGCCCCAAAGGGCATACTCGAGAGCCAGATGGTAGGTCTCCACCTCTATATAACTTATATCGTCGTAGCGCTCAGATTGTTTTTTAAAATCTATTTCTAGATAATTAGTTTGTAAACCGCGATAAACTCGAACAGGTTCAAAGTCTTTTAGTGAAATCGGCTGATCTATGCTACGCAAAGTAACGCTTCTGTGCAGATCAAAAAGCCCGTACATAAGAAGCCGCCGAGCTTCGCTTTTTGAATAACCAGCTTCAATAAGGAGACTCTCATATTTTTTCTTGTTAGACGTTGCTTCAACAGTAGATCGACAAGAGGCTGTCGATGAAGCCGTCGTAAGAGCTACTACAAAAAACGTAACTAGGATTAAAAAAAGTGTTTTTTGATAGATCTGATCGGACGTTTGCCTTAACACTGAGATATGCCAGTCATTACAAAAAAATTGACTTGATACCCTAAGCTCATTGTCAGCCAAATTTCACTCCTTAGATTTGATTTAGGTCTCTTTCAGCAATAAATCTCTTGAAACGATATAGATTCTGCACCTTTGGAATTTTTTATAAAACACGTTTAATTACAAATATTTACAGAACATTTTTATTAAAAACTTAATTCTGAATCTTGTTGAACGAATTGCAATCGGTGTACCAACAAAAATCACTCCGACTCGAGACAAATGGCACCCTTTAATTTTGGATGAAAGTTCAGATCCCTTAAAAGTCTCAATGCTCATGTNNCTTAAAAGTCCCAAGGCTTATGTACGAAGATACTTTTTATGCAATTAAAATTACTATTGGGTTTGTCGAATTGAATTTTAAAAAAAAATTCCAAAGTTATGAGTTAGTCTTTATTGACTCAAACACTCTGCAACGTCGAAGTGTAAGTCTTTTTGAAATCCAAATTTCCCTCTTTCATTAACCCCAAGATAAAAAATCTGACGGTCGGAGGCTATACTTTGGATTTCAAAGCAAGCCCGAAGAGGTTTATTTCCTTCATATAAAATTTTTGAAGCCAATAGCTCAAACATACTACTGTTTCCAAGAAGCAGCTTATGGGGCAGTCGATCGACTTCTTTAGGAGAAACTTCTATTAGTGGAGATATGTGATACAAAGTGCCTTCGTCGTAGCTTGATCCGGTTAAGACTCCCACCGCTTCTCCCTGGCTCTTGATAACGGGCCCTCCTGAGGCACCTTCTGACAGTATATTTTTTGCCTCGGATATGCTCCTGCAAATGAGGCTCACTTGAGGGGAGTCTGTCTTATTGTAACTAAATGAAGTGAGAGAAATTCCTTCGAAGGTGCATCGGCTTTTAAA
>JAGRAG010000015.1 GCA_020435025.1 Bdellovibrionales bacterium
CGGCATTGACAAAAGGTATCGTTTTTCCGGTAGAACTTTTTTAGAATGTGTGAAGCGAATTTTTCTAAACTCGTATCACTGCCAAGCCATCGCCTTTTGCCTAATGGTAGAAGACAACCTGATTCATCGACTGACTCGAAAGTACTTTACCCGTCGAAGAAGTTATGCACTTTTTGAAAAATCCCTTTAAAGTATTCATCGGCTTCAGGAAACGTTTGAGGAAAACTTTGCCCACGAATTTTGTCTAAGGATTGAACATATCTTTGAAACTGAAACCAGTCCTCGATAGGTCTTGTTTCCCCCGAAAGCGCCCCCTGCATTTTCTTAAATTGCCTATCGCAAATACGACCTGAAATCCGCTCTAGAAGTTGAACTCTTTCCTGCTTAGGCACTACGAGAGGCGACATAAATTCCGGATGCAAAACGGTATTATAAGAAATAATCAACTGAGGGTATTTTTCAATGAGCTGCCGATAAAATGGCTCAAGATAAAAAATATTATATAAGCTGACCGTCTGCAAAACAATCAACTTCACCTCTTTCCATTTGTAAAGCTGAGATAAAATGGACTCCGTCGTCTCCCATTTTGATGGGAAGCGGATGTACTCATTTCGTTCATACAAGTCGTCTACACTCAAGTTGATTTCAACTGATCTAAAATTTCTCCACACCTCTCGAGCCTGTTTGGGAAGATAGGTGGCGTTGATGCTGTAAACCAAATCAATCTTTTGCGACATTCCGTTTTCAATAAGACTTTGTAAGTACTGCCAATGCTTTTTTATGAGCGTTGGCTCCCCTCCATTTATATAAATCTTCTCTACAGAACGCGCCTCCTTTTGAAGGTCCGACCAGAATCTTTCTTCATTGGGCCAACGAAACTCCTCTCTGATACCTTCAAAGCACTTATAGATATCAACTCCCTCACTGATAAGTTGCTTTTGGTCTTCAATCCATAAACTGGAACTCATGGGGTTACAGGTCACGCACTTTAAGTTGCATGTATTTCCTAAGCGCAACTCTAGATAGCGAATGTCCGTATCGATTTCGCCAGTTTCGGAAGTCTGACGAAGGGCTTTCTTATGGCTTAAGTTAAACCGCCTTTTTTCAACCATTCTCTTGCTGCTGACTCCTTGCTTCTCAATATCATAACACCCACGACAGGCGGGATGTTCCTTGTGGCTCAGCATCGCCAAACGCACTTCGCGAAAAGTTTCACTATTCATAATCGCATCAATAGAGTCTCTTCCCAAGTTCATCGCTGTTTGTGTTCCAGAATGTTTTGCCACACTTAACTGGTCCTTAAATTCAGACCGACAACAAAGGCTCACATGTCCTAAAGGGTGGGTCGCTAGATGCAGCCATGGAAGAGGACAAAAGGTGTCTTTCATAAATCGCTCCACCAGTTCATGACTTCGCTTCTTTGTGAGTAAATATCACGAAGGGTTACCTTTGAAGAACGTACCGCTTCTAAACTTAACTGATACTGTTTTCCTCGCCGCAAAGCCTCAGCCACATTTTCATATTTTTCTTCGTGAGTTTGACGAGATTTGATGTTTTGAAGCAGCTCAATAACAGGGCGAGTACGATAGGTACAAATAGGAGTGAGTTCAGCAATCAGATCATCAATGAAACTATTTAAAATGGACCTCGGTAATGCCAGAGGGGAAATCGTAATTGAAGGATCAAAGGCATAAACTAATTTTGGATAGATTCTTGTTTTAAGACTTTCAGCCAAAGAAACTAATTCAACGACCGAAAAGAGCCCAGGAAGGGTCAGTGTCAAATCCATCACCAATCCATTTTCATTTTTAATCCACTTTAGACCCTCTTTATAATTTTCTAACCAACTCTCCCAATTAAGCCCCGTACGAATGTACTCTCCCACAGCACCACACCCATCGATACTCGCCTGAATCATATACCCTTTGAAATGAGGAAGAAGATCCCTAAACAGATGAACCCCCTTCCTTTCAATGATAGAAAGATTTGTATTGTAACGACAAAATACTTTCGCTGCTAACTTCTTATCTACAAGCCTTTGCATTGACTCCCAGTGATCGGGCCATACTAGAGGCTCCCCTCCGACCCAATAAATCTCTTCGACCTCACCGTCATCTAAGGCTTGAAAAAATTCCTGACGTGCGACATTTTTTTGAAACTGCAATATCTCTCTTTTAACCTCGGGCCGCATCCATACATCTTGCTCCGGATTCCAACGTTTGTGCTGTCGAAGTTCCTGCTCCCAACTGGATGAGAGTAAATTTCCACACATCCGGCATTTAAAATTGCAATCATTAAACAATCGATAGTCAAATGACCGACACTTCATCTCCGTCGATCCGTCCTCGGCGGTAGATTTATAGATCTCTTTTATCAAGTGAGGAAAAAGATCTTTAGTAAAATAGTCTTTGTAGGTACTAATGGATAGTTCTTGAGTTTGACAAACTACACATTCGGGCACTTCTTCGCCTTTTAGCATTTTCAGGCGGATTTCTCTAATTTTAGGGCTGTTCCAATACTCCTTTAAAGTTTGCGGTCGATACTCTCCACCATTCGTACTCTGTGAGCTTGCGTCCAAATACTGATGTGTGAAGGAATGGGCTTCGCGACTGGCACAACACAATCGGCGCTCACTTTGTGGGCTTATGTAGTGATGGGTCCAAGGAACCACACAAAAGTGTTTATTTTTACTCTGTTTTTTCCATTTCCCCATAGACCTAAGACCCTAGCTCAACACCCCTGATAAGACAATCCATTGCCGATAAAAATCACTCGTTCTTAAAAAGGCACCCTTTAGTCGAGTGTCCTGCGTTCAAATGAAATTCTCGGAATTTGCAAAAACTTAAAAAAAATTTTCATGATCTTGACAATTTTTTCCCTGAACTCAGTCTAAACTTAGGTAGTTTGTTTTAATTTTCCTTTCCTTGAAGACAAGGAAAGCATTGAAGGGAGGTTGAAATGAAATTATACAAAACAGGAATTTTCCCAAACTGGTGGGACTCTGCTTCTCACTTTTCCATTCCACCCCCTCTTTACTGAGGGTCCCATTCACCGAAATCAGTAATTTAAAGCCACATCGTCGGTTTTGTGGCTTGGTTTATCTAACTTTGAGAAAATTAAGGAGGTCTAACGATGTTACACTTTTTGAAAATCACAACAGCCTTGATTGTTTTCTCTGGCGCTGTTGTTTATACGCTCCCTGCATTTACTAACGAGGTGCCTATGGTTGAGACTGAAAAGCCATGGCTTCCACCTCTTAAGGTGAGCACCAACTCCCCACACGAAAACTCGTGTAAGGATCCATTGGAAAACCTATTACGAGGTTTGACAGACAGCAACAAACCCGTTTGCTCACTCAACCGAAATCTTTTGTCGACGCCTTCGATGGCGATCGCCAATTAACATGGAGGTTTAAAGCGATGGAAGTGTTCACCTTATTAATCATGACCATATTGTTTGGGATCACGTCGGTAGTTGGACTGGTTTACCTTTTGATCATGGGCCTTCCTCTGGCGTTTTTACTGTTCAGCCCGCTGCTTATCTTTTATAGCGCTAAAGAGTCCAGAGACGAAAATCACACCAGTCAAAACCACGGTCCTCCAAAACTCACTCCCCTTCCTGCCTTACAGCCCCACCCCATTCCTCTGCCTATGCCATCAATGAGGGCAACACGCTCTTCCTAGGCATTTTTTCGGCCGCCCATAAGGCGGCCGCTTTTTTAAACGCAATTTAACTTGATTGAAAAGGGAGAAGCTCAAAAGAAATTGAGCCATTTTATTCTTACTTAAAAATGGTCTCATAATGAAACACTGATTAAAACTGTATACTGAGTGGAGCTAATATCTTGTTCGCCGAAAGCGTCCTTTAACTATTGTCGAGTCTGTTCCGATAAGAAATATAGTGATGATGAAAGTAGGTGATCACTTGTCGAGGCCTTTTATAACACTAATTTCAGGTCTAATAGCCTTGCCGGGTTGCACTGCGGTGGGCCCCAATCTTGGACAGTATTCAGATAGTAAATACGTTCCACCTGAGATTGTTATCGTAACTCCAACCATAGAGTCTGCTAGTCATTCTGACATTATAGATTTTGAAGTAAATCTAACCAATGCGTTTGATGTCAATATTGACGCCTCCCAGGTCTTTATTTTGGACGGCGGGGGTGGTCCCTGTTTGATAGAAGTTTTCGATGGTACGAATTTGACCCAATTAAAGATCCGTTTAGTTAACTGTTTAGGCCATGGATTGGTCGCAATTGATGTGGCAGGTGAACAGATAAAAAATCTTGGCGGGATGTCGGCAAGACCATCAAATAGATCCTATGGAGTCTGGATTAGAAATGGTTCAATTTGTCCTGACGGTTATATACCTATTCCCGGCAACACCGAATATGGAACTTCAGGTGGCTTTTGTGTAATGAAGTATGAGGCGAGGGCCAGAGACGATGCAACTTCACAAATTGTTGAGTTTGGATGCGGAGGAACTGGCCGGCATTGTAGCAGCATTCCCCAAGCTATATCTGATTGGTCTGTTGAAAATCCGGCGACACCAGTTTCTGTGGCGCGCGCTTTACCTTGGCGAATGATCACCAAAGTTCAGGCAATTTCTGAATGTCAGAGTTTAAATTCTGAATTAACAGCGGACGATATAATCAATGACTCAAACAACGATGGAACGTATGACCTCATTACGAACGATGAATGGCAAACCATTGCGAGGAATATCGAAGTTGTTGCGTCCAACTGGAAGGAAAAATTGATTGGCCATGTGGCCACTGGTCAAGGTGGTAGTAATGACAATCGTCTGAACCGAGGCCATACAAAAAGCGATTCAAAGTTCCAAATACTTGTAGCTTCGGCTAGTGTCGCAGACCGAGAGGCGTGTATTTATACCTATGCATACTACTCTCAAAATTGGGAGAACGCTTTCTGTCCTGGTGAAGGTGAGGGCTGGCACATTCAAAAACGAACCCACCTACTCTCGAATGGGTATAAAATTTGGGATTTTTCTGGGAACAATTTTGAATATGTTAGAGACTCATCATTAGGAAGTTATGGTCCCTCGGCAACAATTAGAGAGCTTCAATTAAGTACTCATTCCAACGAACTTTCTTTATCGGGTGGTCTTACCTCTACTGCACGTTCCGCAAAAGATCAGTTCGGTCCAGATTTGGCTTACAATGATGAGAGCCATGCAGATATTATGGGGTATGGATTGGGCTACGCAAACCTCGATTCGAATGTCGGAGTTGATATCATCCGTGGTGGATCTTACTCCTCGACCGAGTATGCAGGTGTATTTAGTGTCGGATTATCATCTCAACCATATAAGGGTAGCGGTAACGTTGGATTCCGATGTGTCTATCGGCCTTGATAGATTCATCCGTTTTTAATCATAAATAAAGCGCCATTAGGAACGAAAGTTAATTTATTCTGTTTCGGAAAGCCTCATCCTGAGGAAAATACCCTTTTCACTAAGATTTCCTATGAGGAAATTCGTAAATTCGCCGCCTCAGAATTTAGGTACACAATTTGCTTTAAGTGATCTTCATACGATCTAGAATCGCCATCAAAGCGAACACATTTAATTTCAGAAGGACCATATGAAACTTTTTGGACGACAAAGGGCAGTAATTACAGGGCTATTGACAATTTTTGTCATCGGTTTGCCTACAACCGGAGCGGGCGCAAGCAGTAGCAATGATAGAAATGATAAGAGCCAATTGACGACAGCCAGAACGGCCCAGTTTAAAAACTGCGATCCCGATGATATCTCCGCATGTTTTGCAGACAGGACACAAGCGAACCTTCCTTTTCGAATCATACATAAAGACCGGCCAAAAACTCGCTATGTCGCTTTGTTGCTTCATGGTTTAAGTGATTCACCTTATTTTTACCGCGATATTGCTCCTTTATTTTTTAATGCTGGAATGAACGTGATCTCAACTCGATGGGCTGGTCATGGAACAAAGTCATCAGATTTAAGTAAAGTCACATACCTTAACTGGTTAGATGATTTAAAATATGCTCGCAGCCTGGCCCTCGAGCACGGTGAAAAAATTGTTGTTGCTGGAATGTCTATGGGTGGTCTAGGCGCGACATTTCTTCTTTTGAAAAGACCCGATGTTGTGGCCGGTGGAGTTTTATTTTCCCCAGCCTTAAAAACATATAGTAAAATTGGGCAAGAGATCGTTCCATGTACGGGAACGTCTGTTGTTCGCTGGATCAATGAAAACCTCTTTATTCTGCCTTACTTTACACCTGATGAACTCTACTCTAAAGAAAAAGACTACGGACACGATGTTAGATACGAGAAGATTTCAGCCGCCGGTGCATGTGAGCTTTATAAAGCCCGAATGCAGTTAAGTAAGCCACAGGAGTTAGATGGCATAGAGAATCCTCGATTCCAATTAAAAGGCATCTCCCATCATGGAGGCTATCCGAAAAAGATTTGGTATCTTCCTAATGGAGACCTTGCTCCCGACGGCGATGATCGCATTCGAAAAGCGAATTTTGAAGGTTTGAAAATGCCAGTATTCAATGTTCTCTCTGCGTACGACATGGCTGTCGATGTTGACGTAGCCCTAGAGCTTGCAAACAGTTTAGAAAATCAAGAAAACTCAGAATTGTTCTTTTTTACAGATGGCGATGAATACTCACTGCCCTCAAACACAACGGTTGCCAACTTCGGAGAAGTCAAACATGCCTCAGTCATGTTGAACCCTGAAAACACGCCCGTCTTTACCACGGAAGTGAATCCAGCTTTTAAAGAAATGAAAGAGCGTCTTGGTCGCTGGTTACAAAATAATTTTTCAAAATAGAATCGGATTTTAAGTTTTACACTCACACGGGGAAAGGTATCTTTGGCCTTTCCTCTTTTCGAATCCAAAATGCAATTTCTCGAATTGCATTTCTCATTTGGAAATCACTTTAAAAGTGAACCCAACGTAAAATCGCAATCACGATTTAAAATAAATCACCGATCCAATTTACCTATTTAAAACTGTACTTAAAACCAACTACAAAATCTTAACAATTTGATGCCTAACTTACTGAAATACCCTAAATTTTTTACTTTCATTCTTTAACGAATCTTGCAACCGATAGTCCAATGTCTATAAAACCACATGTAGTTTTAACCGATACACTGTTTATGAATTCCAATACGACGAGCTCACTCTTACATTTGTTTCCCCTTGGCATTGTTATTGACAAGGAACTCAAAATACTGGAAATAGGATCCACTTTTTCTAAGGTATTCGGCCTGACCCGGCCATTATCAGCTAAGATTTCTGACCTTCTAGAGTGGAATCCTCAAATTCGTGAATTGCAGACTGGGCAGCTCTGCTCTGAACAAGTGAATGCAAAAAAACTACCTATTAAACTTGCAGTCGAGACAATTCCACTCAATGATTCATACTATTTTGTTGCTCTCACTTTGATTCAATTAGATTCGGAATTTGAAAAAAGTCTCAAATTAAACCATGAAGAGTTCGGCCCTTATGTATCTATTCATCAAGTCAGCGAATACAAGACTCCGTTGTCCCAAGACTATCAAAATCTTTTGCAAGAAAAACTAAGAATCGAAAAAGCCTTAGAATCAGAACAGATTGGTGTCTGGGAGCTCGATTTAACTACATTTGCAATGAATGCCGACAAAGCAACATTTAATATTTTTGAGGTTCCCATTACAGACCTAAATGGTCCTTATGTCCACTGGCTCAATCAGATTCATAAAGACGATCGAAACACAGTAGACAGCTGTTTGCAGGATATCCTTTCCGGTCACAAACATGATTTTGATATTCGCTATAGAGTGATTCTACCGACGCTAGAGTTAAAGTACATTCATGCAAAAGCCAAACCCTATAAATATTTAAATGATAAACCCATCCGACTGCTCGGAATCATGAGGGATGTCACAAACGAAGTAATGATGGAAAAAAAATTAGAAGAGGGCCAAGCTCAGTCAGTACAAACTTCACAACTGACAGCTTTAGGTGAAATGGCAGGTGGGATTGCTCATGAGATCAACAATCCACTGGCAATTATAGAAGTATACATCAGAAAAAAAAAAAAAAAAATGGCTGTCGGACGATGGTCTNNAAAAAATGGCTGGTGACCATGTTATCGATAAACAAGAGATCATTCAAACTTTAGACCTCATGACAAAATCAACACAAAGAATATCTAGAATCATTTGTGGACTTCAATCATTTGCAAGAGATGGATCCAAAGATCCTCTGGAGAACACTTCCCTTAGCGAAGTCGTTCGCGAAACACTTTCGTATTGCCAATCACGCTTTTATGGTAACAACATCGAATTGATCACCCACTTGGACGACAATATTGTTATTGCTTGCCGCCCTGTTCAAATTTCGCAAGTTCTACTCAATTTTATCAATAATGGATTCGATTCAGTCTACAATCAGAAAGTTGAACATCCTTATGTCAAAATCTCAACTTTTGTGAGAAAAAATCATACGGTCATTGCTATCGAAGACAATGGAACTGGGATTAATGAAGAAATTGCTGATAAAATCATGAGTCCTTTTTTTACTACCAAGTCGGTTGGAAAAGGGACAGGTCTTGGGTTGAGTATTTCTAGAGGAATCATAAATGAACATCAAGGTGACATTCATTTGGTTAATTTAAAAAGTCCAACGTACTTTGAGATCCTTCTACCTAGAGTTGAGTGCGAACAAAAAACTGCATAGCAAGACCGTTCAGGGCTACTAACGCTTTCGAAAAAAAACAATCAAGCCATCCCCATTTCCACATCCCGGCCAGGAATCAATGAAGGCCTTAAGCAATTCTTGCCCACCTGAACCCACAATCTGATAATACAGCCTTAAATCTGATGCGGTTTTTTCAAAAACGGATGGAACTTGGCATGCTGTTTCGTGGACGACTTCACTACCTTGGAAAAGCACGGATCCTAAATAAGACAAAGGACGAAAGTATATCTCTCTTTCGCAAAAGGCATAGGGAGGACGAGCCGTCTCTGGATCAACTGAGCTCTGAATGATTTTTACATCCCATAAATTAACAAACAAGTGCTCCACATACTTATTAAATTTGAGAGTATCAGAATACTGTTCAATCTCCTTATCAGACCAACTCTTACAATAAGCTTTGATCTGCACCCACTGGCCCACTAATCTCTGATCCGGCCCCGTCAATCTCGGTGGAGGCAATGCAGCTGCGAAAACAGATTCGATAAAGACTAACAAAATTAAAATACTTAGTGCTTTAAATGACAAAATAGTTTTCATTGCTAAATGGCCCTCTGGTTCGTTTGTCTATAGTCCAAATTATTTTCTGGTAAAAATCAATACGCAAATGAATAGTTTAGAGCACTTTCAGAACTATGGGGATCTAACTAGGCGACTTTCAAAAAAAAGGAAAACTGGCTTCCCTTTCCAGGCTGGCTTTTTATATACAGCTCAGAATGATGAGCTGCCAAAACTCGCTTACAGGTTGCCAAACCTATTCCATATCCGTTGACCTTTCTTTTATTATGAACTCGAACAAATGGCTTTACCACTTTATCAACAAACCGATTGTCAAAACCAATTCCATTATCCTCAAAAAGAATCTCCACTGTATTGTCGTTATAAGCATTGGAAGTGATCGATATTTTAGGAGAACTTCCAGGTTTGGAAAACTTGACTGAATTTTCAAATAAGTTTCGAAACACCAGCCCCAACATCATGGGACTAGCCATAACCTTTGGAAGAGTCTCCCAGCGAACGTCGATACTTGACCTCCGAACTAGAGGCTCTAAATTTTTAATGGAAGATTCAATAACTTGAGCTAGCTCAATCGGCTCTAAATGAATGTCTTCTTGAGTCAGTCGTACATATTCAAGCAATGCCCGAATATACCCGACCATATTTTCTGATGTACTTTTAATCTTTTCTAGATAGATAGTTGCCTCGTCGTCAAGTTTATCACTATGCTCTAGTTCTAGAATATCTGCATAAAGCCCAATTTTTTTCACTGGCTCCTGTAGATCATGTGAAATCATAAAAGAAAAATGTTCCAGATCTTCATTAGACTTTTTCAATTCGAGATAAGAATTATTGAGTTTTTCCGACATTTCCTGAAAGCTTGTCGCGAAGTTTTTTAACTCATCAATAGAGTACATTTCCATTATAGGATCAGATGAATGACTATCGTCTCCTAATCGAAAGCGACTAGACAAACTCGTAAGTGTCTCAATCTCCTTAATAATGTTGCAAGAAACAAAACGACATCCAAAGTAAGTCAAAATCAATGAAGCCACTAGAAGTCCCAAAATAATATAGAACACAATATTCTCAAATTGCCTTAACTGATGTAGTCTGTCGGCACTTGCCGTCTCGATCATCAATCTATATCGACCCAACGCTTCTATCGCCGGTTGGTCATCTATACGAACCACGAGATCTACTTCTTGAATGGATTTTCCATCCGCTTTTAATTTCTTAGCTAATGTCAGATTTTGTAAATATAGTGAGACTGTAGACTCTATAACGTCAAGATCACTTCCACTTTTTAACTCATCCAACTCATTCAAAGATGAGTTCCTTAACTCATCAATAAGACCTAGTGACTTATGAAAATTCGATGAAGCTTGTTGATAGTAGAATCCATCCCCTCTTAAAATATAGTTTTTAAAAGCATGAATACCTGTACCGTACCCAATAGAATCACTAAGCTTTGCAATTAAATGTTCTCTAGAGGAAACCTCCTTAAAAAAGCTCTCCACCTCTCTCATTTGTGTTTTAGCCAACACAAGGCAAACAAAAATTCCAGCGACACTAAAGATCGACGGTGCTAAACCCACACTGAGAATTTTTTTTGAAATTTTCAAAACTTGCCTTTAATTTTCACCTAAGATAAGTAAACTAATGTCGCCTCTTTATTGTGAAGGTTTAAATGAATATTTCCTTTTCAGCTGGTTATGATAGCACACAGAATCTTGTCAAGAGTGATCGTCCAATTGTGATAATTGATGACGATACCGATTTTCACTTTATTGCCCGAAAATGCTACGGTCGTTCCGGAAAAGACAACGAGCTTATTACTTTTGAAAACGGTGAAAGCGCCCTAAGCTATTTGAAAAATTACGCTTTCAGCGAAGATAAATTTCCTGAAGTTATTTTTGTAGATATAAACATGCCAGGAATGAGCGGATTTGAAGTTGTTAGTGAGGTTAAGAAAATTAAACAGTTTGGAAATACAACTTATATATTTATGCTAACGAACTCTGAGTCTCCTTACGATATAGAAAGTGCAAGGAAGTGTGGAGCTAGTGGCTATCTGACTAAGGTTGGCTCGATCAAAACCTATATTGATTTCTTTAGAAACTTGTAGGATTTCATTTTACCTTCACCCCTCAAAAGCGCAATTCGACATAACGAATGATTATATATGATACAGTCACTTTTAAAAGTGCCTGCCCGCATACGACTAAGGATAGTAAACAGGATACATTTTTCAGCGTCATGAAATTCCCTCCCATTGATTCGTTTCTTTTTTTCACCTCAGTGCTAGTGACAATTCCAGCCCTAGAAAAATAGAAAATATAGAAGTAAAAGCAAATAACCATTCTATCTAAGGAGCAAGCTATGAGACGTCATTTTACCGCATTCATCGCACTATTTATTACTTTTTCGGCAACCGCATTTATCAATATCCCAATGAGTCCAGAAACGCCCATACAAGGAGCTGACCTTATCTGTTCCTACCCAAATTCAACAGGAATCATTGCCATCGATGCGAATCCAAATTCTGAACGAGTCTGGTGGGGTGATCAAGGTGCACGAACTGGGCTACAGATGACTCTTGTCAGCTTTGAAAGATTACGATGCATAAATTGCTACAAGGTAGTCGCTCAGTTGTATGCTGGGGACCAAATGTTGTCTTTCGCTTTTCAAACCTATCACCAATTTGTGTCTGCCACTGAAGGAAGAGTTTTGATGCACGGGACTCTCTCGGATTCCAATGGAAACTCTCGTACCATGCAATTAGATTGTGGCCCACTTCCCTATCCAACTCCTTGATCCAATAAAAAGTTGCGATTAGAATCTATACAAAGAAGTTTAAAAACAATTCCTATCAATAAGCCATGGAGGGTATTCATCAGATGGATCCAAGAATGAAAGAAGAATTACTGTTAACTCTTACGGGAGTTTTTGCTTGGGTGGCTTCAGCTGATGAAGGAGCCAACGCACAAGAGTATCAAAAGTTTACTCATGCAATTTTAGAATCCCCATTTGCTAGTCAATATTCCGAAACAGACCTCGACCACGCATACAAAGATATGGTGGACCTATTTCTAAAAGATTTTGACCTCGCCATGAATCTAACTTTGGAGCGCATGGATGACTTTAGTGAAGATCCCCTAATTAAAACTGAAATCTTACGGCTAGCCCGAGCGGCTGTTGTGGGTGATGGTAAAATTCATCAATCTGAAGAGAATGCGTTAACCATCATCAAAAAACAACTTGCTCTCAAGTAAGCCAAGCTGATCAAGAGTCCCCAAAAGTGTTTCCGACAAACCTCTGTGTCCTGGATTATGATATTGGATAGGTATCTGGTATGAACCCAGGAACGAATGGTAGCGGGGAGAGGACTTGAACCTCCGACCCTCGGATTATGATTCCGATGCTCTAACCAACTGAGCTACCCCGCCAAATCTAATCTCGTGGAGATGAGCGTCATTGATATATCCAGGCGATATTATTGTCAATAAAACCTTTTGTCTGTTCGTGGATTCCTTAACAGTATGATTGTCGCGCCTTGTCCTAATTCTTGTAACAGCTCAAGGCCTTGACCAGTCCACCGAGCAACGATTCAATATAGGTGGAAACCCTAGAGCCAGTTGAATTCTCGGAAATCCCAATTTAGTCTGTATTTTTAAGGAGAGAGCTATGAAAATATTGATGGCCATTTTAACTTATTTTCTCACTTTCACCTTTGCCATGACAGCATCAGCCGTTGAGGTCGCCGTTTTCCACATGACCCCAACCAATATTTCGCAATTTCGCATCGTTGATGAAAGTGGCTCTCCCCTCGCCTTCGCTGAAATACTTATTGGTATTGCTCCTGGGGACCCCTTTTCCGGCAACGAATTGTCCACCGACGCTGACGGTCGAATTTATCTTCCCGCCCCCTGGAAGAGTCCCGAGTGGTTAACTATTCGGGAAGGGGATCATTTGACAACTTCCTATGCCAATGTTGTTCCGGCTACTGTCACCGATCTGATCGTCGAAGAAAAACCCATACCTGCTGCTTACAGTGTAAAAGGAGAAACTATTGATTTTCCAAACTTGCGAAAAGATGGTTTTGTGGATTTCGGAATGGTTATTAAAGGTATTGACCGATCCGCGCTTATTGATTTCGATCTGCGTTCCATTTTAAGTTCACAAATGGATGAAGTGCCCATAGCCGGTAAAGTCATAGAGATTCCGTCTAACTTTACTCTCCCCTATCAAAAAGAGAGCATTCCCATTCCTGTGACTTTCAATAAACCTAAGTATCATTTACAGGTGAGCAAAAAAGGTGCGGAGAAATTTGTAGCAATTCATGGGCGTTTTCCAGGCAAAGAAGTGACCCGGTCGCTTCGTAATGGTGAACCTGTTTTTAATTTGCTCAACCACTTTCAATTCCTAGAAGGTGGTGTCCATGTTGTTGATGTTGATCGCTCCGTCAATGAACAAGACCTATCTGTCAACCAAATCACCTTCGAGCAAAAGCTTGCCGTCGCGGCTCCGATCCTGCCGGCGAATACAAAAATGCTCTCCATTTCTCTCATGGAAACCCAAGATATCTTGATGCCCACAGACATTAAAGTCCTAGAATCTGAAGATACAAAAACCTTAAATATCTCCAACCACCGTAATCAAAACTACATCTTATCTGTGCTTTTTCCCACGCCGAAACCGACGTCATTAAAAACTGCATTCTCACAACCACACATTTATGGTGAGTCCTTTGACCGAATGAGCGTTCACATTGAAGAAGCCGGTCAAGGAAACCCGGAATTTCTTAGCCTCATTTCCCCACCTTTGCTTAACAGTCGGTCTCTTCACGTGACACCTCCCCAAAAACCAAACTCTGTTGAAGAACTGGGAGTGATCTTTCAATTGTCAATTCTCGACACTATTTCATTGGGTAAATATCAAACAGAATTCAGTCAGCCTGTGTGGAAGCTATTTGTACCTCATTGGGTGGATCAGATCGATCTACCGCAAATTCCCATTCAGAAAGACCCGGCTAAAAAGTATCGCTGGGAAGTGATTTTCTTAGGCAGCAACAAGGGTATTAAAAGTCCATTTACAGGAGTCATTGATATTGAAAAGGTCACGCATATTTCTCGCAGCTTTTTGGATCTCTAATTCTATCAGTTTCGGGTTGTTGCTTACAGGATGTGTTCTAACTCCTACAGAGTCTCATTCCAAATCCTATAGTCCAAAAGAAAAAGTCTACTTCCAACCCTACGATGAAGTGTGGCGAGCCACCCAATTGGCCTTTGCCCACTATCCTATAAAAATGAATAATATGGATCTAGGAATCATAGAAACGGATCATGTTAAAGGTGATCAAATTTGGTCAGCCCCACACTCTCGGAAAGAGAGCACTATGGGGGTCAAATACCAAATCACAGCTCGGATCATCGCCGGAACGTCCAAACACAAAAAAGGAACGAAAGTCTCTATTTTCAAAAAAGTCGAAAAACAGAGAGATTTCTTTGCTCAAGTGGAAAAACTTCCCAGTGATGGTTTAGAGGAAATGTCTCTTTTGTATCGGATCGACAGAGAGCTTAAGATCGAACACGCTCTTCAAAAACTACAAAAGCGAGAAAACCAATAAAGCTAAAGATGCTAGCGCATTCGGCTCTGCCACCATTTAATCCAAGAAACACGTTGGATTTCTAGGGTGGAGTTCTCTGGTGCTTTTTTACCATGTAGGGTTTCTAAAGCGTTGATCGCATAGGGATGTAACGAAGTATCGCTATCAGATAACACTCTCATAAAATAAGACTCTCTACCCGCTTTGGCGAATTGAGACAAAGTCTTTGCAATGTGCTTACGAATCCAAAGGCTCTTTCCTTTATTGTAATTTTCCTTACTATATAATTTTCGCCACAACTGACCCTCAAGATGTTGTCCATTAAGAGATGAAATCGTTTTTACAGCCGCTGTTCTTACAACGAGTGCCGGATCATCTAAAAGCTTTCCAGCCCAAGACAGACTTCGTGAACGGCTTACATGAGTCATACCAATAAGGCCCGCATTTCGTAAATACCACTCATTACTTGAAAGAGCCTTGGCCAAAGTCTTTTGCGCCTGACCGGGAAAGGCTTCTCCGAGACTCGTTACCGCTCTCCACCTGACCTGCAATGACTCTGATTTCTCAAATGCTAGAGCAGCCAATATTGGAGCATAGCCTTTCCCCAACTGCCGTAACGCATTGATGCGATTGATTCTTGGAAGCCTTAATGCCATCAAAACCAAATGGACTTTATTTTCAGGAAAACTTTTTAATTTCGGAACCTCGAAGTCCCTATCTTTCGACAAATGGGAGTTTTTCGCAGCCTTTCTACTCTTTGACTTTTTAATGGACGAATCCGTTTTTCTGACATTTGATTTTCTCTGTGCATCATTTCCCCGACGATGTTGATCGGAAACCGCGGCCTTCGAAAAATCTGAGGAAAAAAAACATAAAGCGACTGCTGAAAGAAGCACTTTACGATACATAGTTGCCTTCCTTGGTTTAATTCTTATTGTCTAATGCAGTGGCCTCTGCCGCCATTTTTTCAACATCCATAGACTCATCAAGTCCTAAAGAACCATCTGCACTTTCTGCAACTTCATTTAAAATTGCCATCTCTTCCATCATTTTACTGGTATCTATCCCTGTGTCCAATGATGGCGCAGCTTTACTTACAGGCTTTTCTCCCGCCTGTGCAAACTCTTGAACTGCCGCTTCGTCGATAGGTTGCGATGCAGCACCTTCATTCCCAGCTACAAACTCAGCTAATATATCATCTCTAGCCGGCTCTAACGATTCCTGTGCTTCCTCAATAACGGCACTTTCAGATTCTTCTGCTAGAACTTCTTCAGAAGTCTCTGGATCCTCTACAGGTAAGGCGTCAACCACCTCCTCTATTGAGTCCTGTAATTCTTCAGACTCTTCGTCAAAAAAAGAGGCTTCGGCTTCCAGCTCTGTACTAGAAGTATCCTCTTCTGTATCTGATGCTTTAAATAAATCGGCATCCCCCTCACTAAGAGCCGCGGCAACGGCCTCATCTACAACATCTGATGGTGTTTTTGAATCTCCATTAGCCGAAAGTTCATTTTTATTGGACACAACATCTGGCTGAGTGGACTCCATTTCAGCCATGGCTGCTGCCATAATCGCATCGACATCTTCTGCTGAATTGGGTTTCTCAGACTCGGTCTCAGAAACTGGCTCAGAGTCTGTGGACTCATCGGTCGACTCCTCATCCCCATTCAGGTCCGCCATTGCGGCAGCCATCGCCGCATCCGCAGCTGCTTGGGCCTCCTTAAGCCCGTCTTCTTCCTCATCGCCATCAGTTGCCTTATTCTGCTGACTAGGTTCACTTTCTTGTTGAGCAGAAGCCGCCTGAGAAGCAATGGCTTCCGCTTCTGCAAGGTCTTCTGGTGAAACTTCACCAACCGGCTCATCACCAGATGTCGATGCTGGAACTGGTTGAGCCCCTCCCGCTTTCAGTGCCGCAATCTCTTCTTTCAAGCGGACATTTTCTTCTTTATATATAGAAAGATCGGCAATGTCGTCTTCGATGATTTCATACTCCGCAAGACGAGCTTCTAAGTCTTGTATTTGCCCTAACAGCTCCGGGTCCGGTCCGGAGGAACTCCCCGCTTTGGACTCCAATTCTGTGACTAGTTTATCTTTATCCGCAATCTGCTTTTTCAAAGACTGGATTTCCGTTTGTACGGCTTCTTGAGCTTCTTTTCGAGCCGCCTCTAAAGCCACTTCGTCTATCTGCCCACCATCTCCAATGGGCATAGAAAAACTTTGTCCTTTGGTTTGCTCCAATACCTTTTTTAATGTGGCTTCTAATTCACCCAATTGTCCGCTATAACCGACCCCTGAGCTGTTCTCTTCGTCAGACTTTATGGTTTCGCGATATATAACGATGCCGACAATGGCGATAAGACACAAAGCAACAACTTGGATGATGTAGACAATATTATTAACAAAAAACGACAAAATGGAATTTACAGACATCTATATAATTGTTGCTGCTGGAATTAAAACCGTCAAGAGAGTCTAGCTTAGGTTAGGATCCTCGATGTCCACGTAAGATAAAAAAGCTCTTACAGCTATATTTTTGCACTCAAATTGTGACTTTTGGTATCGCCCGAAAAAATGACCCAGACTAGACCTTTGACTCGCAAATCCACTTCTTTTCCTCCCAGAAATCCTATGTTATACCCTGTGCAAAATGGTCACCTAGATAGAATAAAAAAAGAACTTCTGTCTTCTCGAAAGATCATTCAAAACGGACAGCCAATTTTTAACTGAATGCCAAAGGCTTGCCAAAACGAGGTCGTACTATGGCTCATTTCGATTATATTATAAAAAACGCCACCTGCATTCTAAGGAATACCTCCAAAAATTGGACCAGTGAAGTTTTAGATGTTGGAATTCAAAACGGAAAAATTCAATCACTGAAGGCTGGGCTCTCTGCCGACGCGGAGACGTTTGACGCAACAGGATTGCACCTTCTTCCAGGACTCATCGATACGCAAGTCCATTTTCGACAACCGGGACTTGAGCACAAGGAAACCATCGCGACAGGATTAAAAGGAGCGGCACTTGGAGGAATTACCGGAGTGTTTGAAATGCCTAACACAGCCCCTCCTACCGATTGCCCAGAACGCCTTCAAGAAAAATTAGCCATCGCTAGTAAAGACCCGTGGGCAAACTATGCGTTTTTTGCTGGCGCAACACCAGAAAATATACCTCAACTGAACTCATTAGAACTGACTCCGGGCTGCTGTGGCGTCAAAGTCTTTATGGGAAGCTCTACGGGAAGCCTGCTTATCAGTACTGAAGAACTTCTCGACGGTGTTTTGAAAAATGGCAAGCGAAGAGTCGCAATACATTCCGAAGACGAAGCCCTCCTTGTAAAGCGATTTAAGTCCCTCAATCTAGATTCAAAAACTGTCTTTTCGCATCCAGAGTGGAGAAATGAAGAAGTGGCTCTCACCTCGACAAAGAAGCTGGTTCGACTGGCAAAGCTCAATCGACGCCCGGTTCATGTCCTACATGTTACAACTGCTGAAGAGATGGCTTTTCTTAAACAAGAAAAAGAAGGTGGGCTTGTAACAGTTGAAACAACCCCACAGCATCTTACTTTATACGCTCCTGACTGCTATGAAAGACTTGGAACTTTAGCGCAAATGAACCCTCCTATTCGAGACAAGAAACATCAAGAAGCTCTTTGGAAAGCAATTAATGATGGAACTGTCGATGTACTTGGCTCCGACCATGCCCCTCACACCATTGAAGAAAAAAACCGACCCTACCCCAAATCTCCTTCAGGTATGACTGGAGTTCAGACAACAGTTCCATTAATGTTGGATCACGTGAATCACAAAAGACTCTCTCTCTACCGACTTGTTGAACTGCTCGCCGAGCGCCCTTGTCAGATTTATGGCATTAAAAACAAAGGCGCCCTGCAAGTGGGTCGCGATGCAGATTTTACGTTAGTAGATCTGAAAACAGAACGAATCATTGAAAACTCTTGGATAGCTAGTCTGGCCGGCTGGAGCCCTTTTGATGGCAAGAAAGTGATGGGATGGCCCAAAGGAACTATGATTGGCGGAAATTGGACTATGTTAGAGGACCAGCTTCAAGTGCCTCTGGGTAGATCTTTTGAGTTTGAGTTTTAAGGCACTAAAGATCACAAGATTTTCGAATGGCTATCACGTCATCTTCGCCTTCCATTGATGTGATCATGACTTCGTAGTTGCTTTGACAGTCCAGCCCGTCAATCTTCTTTAGTGCTAATTTAAATCCTCCCTGATCACATAGGGTCTCACCTGACTCAAGCCGAGAACCGAGACGGACGTCGACGACCTGAAAGTACAAAACAGCCCCTTGGCTCTGCGAACATGTTCCTACAAGTTCTAACTCTGAAGAGGGTTCTAAAATGTCTACGGCTCGTTCAATAAACGAAACTTTTGATTGGCTCCAGCCATCAGAGATTCGAAGCTCTGGATCCTGATACTGACCCATCTCTTCCAGAGAAGATGGATCTATAGGAGCACAATTTTGAAAGGGGAACATCATTGCTGAGAGTAGAATTAAACTCAGGGCCGTCGCCCAACGACGATTTTTTAACACGTTCCGTCTCCTTAGCTTAGGAAAAAATTATCGGCGGCGAATGTGCTGAGGACATGCTCCTCGGCGAACTAACGCTTTGGCCAGACAATTTTTTCGCGATTTACCTAAGTAAGCAACGGACAGACCCAACATAGCGATTAAAAATGACATGACTAATTCCATACCCTAAGCATACGACCAAAGATCAGATTAATCTAGTAATTTCAATTACTTGTGTCAATTTGAGACACTTATCTATAACAAACTTGTATTTTCTGAACAATAGACATCTTTTAACGACACTCCTTTAATTGCGGATGAAAGTTCAGATCCCTTAAAAGTCTCAATGCTCATGTGCGAAGATTACATACATTCAGCTTCGGGGCACGGCTCCTGCCTTGCTGTCATCCCGCCTGTGGCGGGACCACCTCCGGTTTGACAGAG
>JAGRAG010000016.1:0-25704 GCA_020435025.1 Bdellovibrionales bacterium
TTTCAAATTGCTAAGATTGTCATGGAAAGATTTGAGAAGGTTTCTGATGTATTATTAAATAGAATGGCCTTGTGTGCACGAGCGGAAAAGAACCAACAGAGGTGGAGATCGTTTTTTTCTCAGTATGGATTTGAGTGGGGAAATGAACCGTCTTTGGGGTTCGCTTCATTGACGCAAATAAGTTTTCTCAATATGGCTCGGATTTTAAAACAAAACGGTGTGTATTTTGTGGCTATGCAGTACCCTATGCAGCCTAATGGTCATATTGAGGCTTACTTTAAAGACCACCCCAAGTCTCTGTGGCCAGATCGGATTGTTCATCTTGAGGCACCTTTTCAAAAGACCCTTTCTGAGAGATCTTACGAGGAACTCTTTGTAGATCGTTTCGCAGGATCGTTTGGTCATGCCACTGAAATGGGAAATGAAATCATTGTTCGTGAATTGGTCCCGATGCTAGAGTCCATTTTTAAGAATCCGGATTATAAAAAAAAGGCCCACGCTCGTCGTAGAAGTGATATACGGTGAGAAATTTTGAGTTGTGCGATCGCACGAGCTTTGGCAGGATGCCGAAGAATCCTAAGAGTTAAAGCAATGAGCCGAAAAAAATCAATTTGGCACTCCCCAATGATCACTCACTCCCCGGAGTGCCAAACTGTATCCCCTTATCCCCTTAGCGGTATGATTCCCTTTAGTGGGGTGACATTCCCTCCAGTCCGTCACCACCGGGCTCTCCTTTGCGACAAGTTCGATGTCGAGGCAAAGACATCTTACTTATTCGTGTTCGGCCACTTGACTACACAAGCTGATTCTCGCTTGTTGTAGCCCCCTTTTGGCTTAAGTTAGTTATACAGAGCGGACCGATAAAAAGCGATGAAATGGCTAGACAGAATTGTAGGAAAAGTGTCGAAGTATGTGAAATATCACGTGATATTTGACATAATTCCCAGAAAAGTGTCGACTAGTAAGCGGTGATTGAAAATGGAGGGCTTGTGGACGAGGGATTATTGTTAAAGGTAGCTGAATGGTCTTTTCAGGTAAAAAAATGGGTTATGATTCTGTTCTTGTTGCTGACCACTGGATACTTCGTGACGGTGTTACCTGCGGAATACCCCCTTCTTATGAGAGGAGAAAAGGTCTCGGGAGTCATCACAGGATTGGCTCCTCGGTCCCATGAGGAAGTCATTGTCCCGGGAATCCTTAGGCTTTACAGTTCAAATTTTATGGCGACACCGCAAGCCATAGTTCAGTATGAGGTTCGAGGACAAACGTATCAGGTGGTCAATCATATAACTCGTAGTGGGCACTATCAAAGCCATGGCACTCTTCCTGTACTGTACGATCGTGATCATCCTAATGTAGCCAGGGTCTTTCACGGACATTGGACTTGGATTGACTATTACATTATAGGAGCCATGTGGTTAGCCTGTCTTTGGGGAACGTTCAACCTAAAAGTTTTCGATAGGGAAGAGGCTTTAAAGCTCATTCAAAAGAAAAAGCCGATATAGCAGTTTATTGCTGCTTCAAAAAAAATGAAACACAATTCTAACTACGACTCTCGAAACCGAAATTTGCGAGCTGCCTTAAGGTATTGGATATCAAGAGTAATTTCTTTTTTTCTTAAATATGAAAGTAAAGGTGCGAATTGAGACACCCTGGTGTTTTTTGATCTTGAGTGTAACTCATTATGCTAATCTGGACCTATCGACAGCACTGGGGAGCGTATGAAGCAGGTTCAATTTCAAAGAGTTATGGTTAAATATGGCAAATACATTTTACCGTCATTATTGAGGAAAAAATTTTATTCAAGGTCCTTTAAGTTTCCACGACCTTTAGATAAAGAGATCACCATATCAGTTGCGGAAAGCAGTGAGGATTTTAAAGCGGCCTTTGCTCTCATTTATAGTGAGTACCTTCGGTTAGGGTATATTAAAAAAGATGATATTCGAATGTATTATAAACTCCATCATCTGCTTCCTGAGTCCACCCTAATTGTCGCAAAGAAACAAGGTCAAGTTATTGGAACCATCTCGTTAATTCGTGACAATGAATTCGGGTTGCCACTGGAATCTTGTTTTGCTCTTTCAGAAAATAGAAAAGAGAGTGCGAGAAATAAGAGATTGGTTGAGATTTGCAGCTTTGTAATTGATCGAAGCTACAGGCGAACAGGTGGAACGGATCTGTCCATTTATATGTTTAAATACCTCTATGAGTATGCGGCTCAGTTTATGCAGGCGGGCCTTTTATTTATTGCAATCACTCCTCACCACTTTGACTTTTATCGCTTTTTATTTGGCTTTAAAAAGTGGAGTCCCAAAATTAAAAATTATATGGGGGCTCCAGCAATGAACTGTTACTTGGATGTGCCAAAGGCCTCTCAATTTTTAATGAGATCTAAAAGCTGTCAAGAAGGTAATAACGAGTGTTTCTCTGAATTTTTCCTAAATAAAAAATGCACCAATTTTATTTTTCCGGAAAGAGTCTTTCATAAAATTACAGACAATAATATGTCCCTTTTTGAAATTAAGTTTTTTCTCAGAAAAAAACCGGAAATAGTGAGTGATTTAACAGAAAATCAGATAAGGGCTCTTTATTTAAAGTTTGGATACAAAAAGGCAAAAAAGATCCTCCCTAAGCTATTGAAAGTGCCGTCGTACTTGAAAAGGGAGACAAGATTTGAGGTGGAGTGTTTAGCAAAATGGGAAGAGCGTGAGAGCAATATCCGAGCTATTCAAACGGCGAAGGTATCGAACGTCTCATCTTCCGGCCTTTATATTCAAAAACAGTTAGTGGAGCGGGACACTTTGAAGATGCGGATTTCTGTTGGTAGTAATTTGATGGCTCAGCTTCAAGTGAAAGTGATCCATTCTTGTGAAGAGGGATCACGACTACAGATAGTGGATTCTTCTAAAGAGTGGAGTCAGTTCATTTCTTATCTAAGTTCTCAACATATAAATACGGCTCGACAAAGGATGTCTTAACAAAAGGAGTTCATCTATGAATAGCTATAAGAATTTAACACTTAGAAATTGGGGTTATGTTTGCGAGTCCCTTCAGCAGAAGATTTCGTCGACGACCCTGGTGATTGCAGGATGTGGAATGGGCAGTGTTGTCGTTGAAGTCGCTACGCGAATAGGGTTTCAAAAATTTGTATTAGTAGATGGGGATACCGTAGAGGCTCACAATCTCAATCGGCAAGCCTTTGGAGTTTCTGATATCGGTACAATGAAAGTGGAAGCTCTAAAAAAGAGAATTTTGGAGATCAACCCTCAAGCGGAAGTGCTGGCTCATCCGGTCAATGTTACTTTGGAAAATGTCTCTGAGGTCGTGGCTTCGGGAGACATTGTGATCGATACAATTGATTTCTTAGATCTCTCAGCGATCACCGCCCTTCATGATTGTGCTTTCAAGTTGGGTAAACCGATCATCAGTGCGATGAATGTGGGCTTTGGATCACTTGCCATTTGCATTGATCCACAGGGCATGGAAGGGGGGACTCCTTTTCGAAATTACTTTGGATTGCCGATGGAAGGGGAGTTAAAGGAGTCTTCTTACACTCATTTTTTTCAAATTTTATTTTCCAAACTAGAGCCGAAATTAGATAAGCAGGTGGTTCAGACCATGAACTATGTCTTTCATCAAATGAAAGATGGCAAGCCCTGTCCAGCTCCGCAGGTTGCCCCGGGATCCTATGCTACGGGAGCCTTGGTGGTCACGATGCTCGCAAGGTTTCTAAATGGGGAGGAGTTGCAAAAGGGACCGCATATGGTAGGACTTGATTTAGGTCTGCTTAGCCAACAAACAGTGATTCGGTTTTAAATTTCGATCTGCAATTAAAGGAGGCGGTTCGAATCAAGCAAAACTTTTGGGCTTATTCGGCAATAATAAATTCGAATTTTGCTTCTAAGAGAGAGCGGAAAGAGAAATTATGAATGCGTTGCCACCGTCCCAGAGGACTGATTTGAAAATAGATCCAGTCTTTGTAGATTAACTGACGAAATGATATTCCTATTTCATAGGTTTGGATAAAAAGACCACGGCTGAGTTCACTTAAGGTTCCTGCCCAGTAGGTCAGGTACTTTTCAGTACTTAAGGGGTGAAAGAGGCTCACGGTATGAGTCATCTCTGAGTAATCTTGAGTATCTTTCCAAAAAAGATCATTTGAAAAAGAAAACAGTTTGCCTCTGGAAAGAGCTTTCTCAAAAGCACCTTGGGTGTGGGTCTCCCATCCTTCTTCGTTGTACCAAGCGACATCTTGTACAAGTTTTAAAAAGAAATCATCCCGTAGAGGAATTCGATGACGGGCCCGAGTTTTTGCGAAGGGCTGCGGGGGCCACACAAGTCGAATCCCTGTATCAAAACCAATATGTGTTTCCTTGTTTGAGGTGGGAGTGAAGCGAAGACCGGCATTGTACTGTCGCTCTTCTGGGGTTCCTTGGAGTTTCGAGCTATTTGAAACGGCTGTCGTTGAGCCTTCTTTATTTGTTTGATTAAAGCTCTCTAACAGCAGATGGAATTTCTTTTCTGTGTTGGGTAAGGCGATTTGCGCGGAAAGGTCGAAGATTTCAGAGGGCGTTTCGTACTCCTCATACAATTGACCGAAAGTGATTCGTATTCGACTGTTGTTGCGAGACTCTTTGTCGGCGCTCTCTCCTCCTAATATATTGTCGAGTGTGTTGGAAAGGGTGACCATGTTGTCAGCAAGACGCTTTCGCTTAAGCTCAATATAATCCATGGGATTTTTCAAAACATCAGTGTTTTTTTCAGCCTCTTCTTGAAGCTCCATATCTAATATTGTCTCTAAATCGGAAAACCCCTCTTGGGAGAGAGTTGGCGTCGAGATCACTAACGCAGTCAATTTTAGAAAACTAAGAAGAATAACTCGTAGATGCATAGTTCAATTTATCACTGTCTGAGGTTGGGAAGTAGACGATTTCTTGCTTTAATATCAGGCATTTATGTCTCTTTTAATTCAATTTTCTTATGAATCTGTAAAAATTATCTAATAGTTTAATAAAAATTACACAAAGTGTCGCAAAAAGTTTTTATTGTAACCACATGTAATAACAAGGAAATCAGTAAATAAGACCCAAAGTGGAACCATTTTTCTTGAAAAAACTTCCAAAGATATGAAAAATCCTCAGGCATTAGAGAACGATAAAGTTCTCCTAAGGGACAGGGAGGAAAGAATGAACGGGATGGTTCATAAAATTTTTGGGATTTTAACGCTTCTAATTAGCTTGGGTCTTACTCTCACGAGTGCGGCGGCTAGTAAGCGATATATTGTGTCGGTGAAGTCCGGGCCGGCCTATCAGACGGTTCTCAGTCAGGTTAATGAACTTAAATTAATGAGTGCGACCAATGAAGGTGAAGGTCTATTTGGAACTAAGGCGGTTGTCAAAGACACTCTAGATGGAATTGAGATGTTGATTATTGAGTCTTCTCATCCTTCCGATATTGCAAAAATTAAAGCACAACCTAATGTGATTGATGTCGAAGAAGAAATTTTCTTTGATGCTCCTCAGCCGATGAATGTGGATCCTCTGAAGGCCTCTTATGTAGTGATCCCTTATGCATTAGATGTTCCATGGGGAATCACTGCCGTAAAAGCTCCTCAAGCCTGGAGCTTGTCGAACTATGGTGTGGGTGCGAGAGTGATGGTTTTGGACACGGGAATCGATAAAGATCATATTGATTTGGCTAGTCGTTTTGAAAAAGGGCAAAACTTTTTTAACGATAATAACCCTGGTCCTTACGACTTCTTTGACCTGATCGGTCACGGAACGCACGTTGCGGGAACCATTGCCGCCGATGGCAATCATACAGGTCTTGTTGGTGTGGCTCCAGGAGCGGCGATCTTAGCGGGCCGCGTCTGCGGAACTCGTGGTTGTAGCTCTGTAGCAATTCTTCAAGGTGTGAACTGGGGCGTTCAAGAAAATGTAGACGTGATCAGTATGTCACTAGGTGGGCCTTTTCCTCCTTCTTCGGCTCTTGCTTACGAAAGAGCCTATGCCCAAAACATAGTTATTGTTGCTGCGGCAGGAAACGATGGAACGGGTAAGTTGTCTTATCCTGCGGCTCTTCCGACAGTCATTGCTGTGGGTGCTGTTGACTCTACATTAGCGCGAGCTCAGTTTTCTCAATATGGTGACGGATTAGATATTATGGGTCCTGGAGTCGATGTGCTTTCTTCAGTTCCTACCGGATCTGCTAAGATGGCGCAAACCAGTATTGATTTTGGGAAGGGTTTGCAAATTGTTAACAGCACAATGTTTCAAGGTGCCAAAGAAGCCACTCAACCTTTATTGGGACCCATGGTTTATGCGGGACTTGGTAAAGAAACGGATTTTGTAAATGATGTTTCTGGAAAAGTGGCCCTCATTTCACGCGGAGAGATCAACTTTGCTGACAAAGTAAAAAACGCAATGGCACGAGGAGCTGTTGGTGTTGTGATCTTCAACAATCAGCCTGGATTAATCACTGGAAGTTTGACGAGTGACGGTTCTGTGGTTGATGTTCCAGTCGTGATGATTGAGGAATCTATTGGAACGGCGATTGCGACCAACCTAAATCGTGGTCATCAGCAAACCGTTCAAATAGCGACGATCAGAACCAGTCATCAAGCGATGTCAGGTACTTCCATGGCGACACCTCATGTGTCAGGTGTCGTAGCTTTGATCAAAGCGACCAATAGAAACCTGACTGTCGAGCAAGTTCGTCAAATTCTTCACGGTTCGGCTCATAAATTGGGTGCCGCAAAAGAGTATGGCGCCGGTTTAACCAACGCAGAAGCCGCTGTTCAAGCTGCCGCATCTGCGACGCCACTACAGGTAGCCAACTAATATTGTAAAAAAATGTGTATGTTTAAAGGAGACTCAAAGAGTCTCCTTTTTTTTAAAGTACCAGTATCTTTTTAGTTTCGATAATCGGACTCTATCCGTACATCAGCTTCTTTTTATTCAAAAATTTATACAACTTGCAAACAGCACCCTTTATCCGCAATTACAGGGTGCTGTTTGCAAGTTGTATAGTTTATGAACAAAAAGAAATTAATGGCTGTCGTTTCGAGCTCTTCACTTGGGGCTACAGGATGGACTTGTCTTTTTTGTAAACACAGATTTCACTTCTACAGCACTTTATGTGTCGAAATGAAGCAGAATTTGTATGAGATTCTTAAATTGATTCACAGAACTTATCCCGTTTGTTGTTCACTCATTTTACACTGCCTAGGTCTAGCCAAAATATGAAACATTTTGCTTTGTGTTGAGGGTGATTCAATGTGAGGCAATGAGATTTGATAAGAGTTCGATTCATTGTTCATTTTGATTTGAATCCATTTCTTTGATTATTTGTGTTTGCGCGTCACGGAAATTTCAGTTTGGCCTTTGCTTTGCTCTAAGAAAGATCAAATGGGAACTTGTGCAAACCTTCTCGTGAAACATAAGTAGAAAGCAGATTTTTTTCTCTGCCGAGTATGTCATTGCACACTTAAGAAAAGTGAGTGGAGGGGATATGACTCAGTTGTTTTCCAATGGGAAAAAAATCATTCTATTTGTAGGGTTGGTTGCGGCATTGACGGGCTGTAATCAAGGAGAGATGAAGTCTTTTACTGCCGGACCAGGAAATGCCACGGGTGGAGAAAGTAGTGAGGCCAGTTTAGAAACTCCACCTGAAATCAATCAATCTTTGAAGGACATAGACAGCGAGTTGGATCAAGCCGATCAAGCGATCGTCGATGCTATCGAAGCAATGGATGGTGTGGTTAAAGATGGTTCCATTGATGTTTTTTCTGTAGAGCAATTAGACCAGCAGGCATCAGGTGAATTGGGAGCACAAGGTCTATTCGGGATTTCAGATAAATTAGACAAAGTATTTGATAAGGCTATTGATGGCATAAAAAAGGCCAAAGATGCTATTGGTAAAGCCCGCACCAAGTTACAAGACGCCTTATCTCAGCTGGATCCGTTAAATCCATTGCATGCTCCTATGATTGTGAAACTCAATGAACTTTTGCAAAGATTGGACGATGTCGAGAATCGCTTCGACGCAGTTATTGATCAATTGGCCGATAAAGTGGATCAGTTGATGCAAATGGTGGATTCAAAAATTGCACAGTTACAAGGCCCTTGGGCTATTCCTGCCCTATTGTTGGTGGAGGAACTTCGTCAATCTGTAGAAAAATTTAAAAGTAAGCTCAGCACCTTGTAGCTTGGGAATGAGTGAGGGAGCTACAAAGAGGCTGCCTCAAATAGAACTTGGCAAAAGAGATTCTTAAATTTAGCAAAGTCCGTAACCTGGGGTGCGGACTTTGCTTTGTTACAAGAAAAGAGAGTTTTGGGGCAGGCTCTTTGCCTTTTCTATCTTGATCCTTATTGATGAGATCGATACCATAAATGAGGTTTTTGTTAAGCGGTTGTTTTTGAATCTAAAGACTTCAGATTTTATCTTTGCATGTTCCACATGTGTTTTCTTTGAACTGAAGAGTTTTATGTCTAAATAGACTGTTTGGCGATGGCGAAGGAACCAGATAAAGAACGGAGGAGCAGATGGAGCTAAAAAACTTTGGGCAAAATATTTACCACGTTGATATTCCGTTTCAATTATTGAATATCCACATTGGCAATCGAATGTCAGTGATTCTTTTACAAGATGGTAAGGTTTGGGTGCATTCGCCGATAACGCCTCATCAAGACTTAGTCGATCACCTTAATCAACTTGGGGAAGTTTCTTACGTTATTGCACCTAACCAATTCCATCATGTGCACCTTCCAAATTTCCATTCGCATTTTCCTGAAGCGAAGTACTTTGCGACTTTGGGGCTACCGCACAAGCGTTCTGGATTTGCCTTTGACGTTGAGATGCAAGTCGACCAGAGCTTTCCTTGGAAAGAGGAAATAGAAAGTCTTATGCTAGATGGAATGCCTAAAGTAAACGAATGGGTGTATTTGCACAAGCCGTCCAAGACCCTGATAGTTACTGATCTGTTGTTTCACTTTGTCGATTTCCCGAACTGGAGAACGAGTTGGTTTGCAAAATTAAATCGCAGTCACAATAAACCACATTGGTCATGGTTTTATTTTCTTAACATTAGCGACCGAAAAGCCTTCTCACAGTCTTTACAAAAGTTAGAGCATTGGGATTTTGATAAAGTCTTACTGTCTCATGGCGCGCCAATTTATGAAAATGCCAAAGAGAGAGTGATGCAAGGTCTGCGAAAAATCATCTGATAACATATTGGCCGTAGATGACTTTCAAATCTTCTTGCAGAACTCATCCATAATTTAGTGGGGCTGCTGGAATGACCTATGGACAGTAGGTTCAATTAGGAGTTTCGGAATGAATGGAAAAGCAGCTCATTTAGGATGCTTAAAAGTTAAGCATTGCTTGAATCCAAGAAGACATCTACGGTTGACCCCTAAGATCTTTATTTTTCCACGGAAAATGTGGGTAACTCCTGTTGGGTGTGGTAAGGTGGCTTGATTTTTATTGGAGGGATTTTATGGAAAACTCAAAGATTCAAAGTGTAGCAATGATGACGCCGATAGGGCCCCTTCTCATTACGGCAAGTGATAGGGGGTTACAGAAAGTGGAGTTTATTTCTGGGAGAGAGTTTGCGAAAGAAGAAAAGTCCATCACTTTGCAGAAAAAAAAAGCTCGTTATTTAAAAAAAGCGAAAAAACAACTCGACGAGTATTTCTTAGGAAAAAGAAAGTCATTTCGCTTGCCTTTAGATCTAATGGGTACGGATTTCCAGTTGAAAGCCTGGAAAGCATTGCAAACGATTCCTTATGGTCAGACCGTGAGTTACGGAGAGCAGGCTCAAAGAATGCATAAGAAGGGAGCGCAGCGAGCTGTTGGTGGAGCCAATAATAAAAACCCCATCTCAATCATTGTTCCTTGTCATCGAGTCATCGGCAAAAGTGGAGATCTCGTTGGTTATGGGGGAGGATTGAAAGTCAAAAAGTGGCTCTTGGAGCACGAACAGGCTCTTCAAAATTAGTCGGCAGCTAAGGGGGAGTCGTTGAATCCAATTTGACTTTCTTTTTACAAATCGGAATTGTGTGAGCCCGTTAGGATATTTAACTTAACGGCTAACTTCTGTGGTATACAAAAATAGTTGACGCTAATGGAGGGATTGTAGCCATCGGATTTTGGATGAGGAAAGATGGAGCGAGACTTTGTCGTGTACTTAGAAAGCAGTACATATCCAGAAAGAGCGAGACACTTTTTCCACGTGTATCTTTGGTTTTCATATCCTTTCCGTGATAAGGCCGGGCGAAGTCCTTGCCCTGAAATATCATGGACGTAGCGAAACCCAGCGTGGTAGGTATTCCAACCGGTTTCTAGCAGGTCGTCGGTGTTCAGTCCCGACTCTTCAGTAAAAATTAATACGAGCCCCGCTTCGCAGTACTTGTTAAAAATGGTGATCATTTTATCATTGGTCTGTTGGCGAACTTCATGAAACCCATTTCCGACAACCATGACGCCATGATCCAATGAAAGGCTCCACTTTTTTAACTGAGCCAGCAGCCCTTCAGGTTTGCCGATGTCTGCCTGACGTACAAATCGCATTTGTGGAGGAAGCCTTCCGGCCTTCTGGTTTTCAAGGGCTTTCTCAATGGCAGCATCTTCTAAGTCAGCTCCAATATAGTCGATGGATTCATTTTTGTGCTGCAGGTAGTGCAGGCGAGTGGCCTCTCCTTCACCGATCGCGTGTTCTATAAAGACATTCAGTTTGTATTGGTGATCTTCTTGAAATTGATGAAGGGAGTGGATGATCTTTTTAAAGGATTTATTGTTGGCGTCTTGGCTAGCCGATACATTTTTTCCGCGCTCCACCCACTCTCCTGCAGATTGTCCACGCAATCGCTTTTCGTGCTGATTGAGATACGGAAGATAGGCATAGATAATACCAAAGGGGCCTGGACCTCGTTGAAAGACTCTTTCACCAGTCGCTGTGACTTTCAATTGGGTGTCGACGAGCCCAGAAAATGTAAGGGTAGAGATAAGTCCCGAAGACAGATGTGGTAAAGCATCTAGGCAAAGGGTTTCTTTGCTCAACTTGGAGGTCAAATTCAGTGAGCGAAGGGCAAGAACTAAAAGCAGAACACGAGCTCCTAGCTCGACTTCGAAGTGATCGGGAACCCAGTCTCGTTTGTGTGAAGGTTTCACAGCAAAGTTAAAATAGCTATCAATTTTTCTTCTTAGGTCGTTGTCTCCATTAATGAGAAAACGACCGAGGACGTTTATCCAGTCTTCGGAATCTAATCCCTGAGAGACGGGAATTTCGCTATAAAGCCGAAATGTCGAAGGTGAGGGCGTTAATCGCGCTTGAGTTTTTTTCGTATTCCACTCGATCAGACCACGGCTACAGAAGAATTCGAGATCGTAAAAATATCGCTCTTGATTAAGACGATAATGTTCAGTGATTTTATCGATATCTACCCAGTCTCCTCTTAAAAAAGGTTCAAGCAGGCCCATTTTTTTATGGATTTTTAATAGTCGATTCAAGATCCATAGATCAGAAGGAGCAGTTATGGCCGCCGTGAAAATAAGGTTTTCAACTACTTTGAGCGCTCTTTGTAATGAGGTTTTCTCTTTAGAGCTAAAACCGATCATATTCGGTAGAATCTTTTTGTAATTCTGAATGACCGTCCAATTCAACCAACCATTGACGAACAGATGTGGGACCTCATCTAAAACGGTAAAAAAAGATTCCTCAGATAGAATCGGAAAGCCTTCTTTATTTTCAGAGGTGAACCCAGCAAGGACCTCCTCAAAGACAGAAGACCATTGCAGTCGTGGGGGAATCTGGAGTTGTGAGAGCCGAGTGACAAAATCTTTTGATGGTGGTTTTTGCATTATCCTCTCTTTGTACCTGAAATGGACACATTTCAAGAGTCTATAAAAAAGAAGTATAACTGTTTTTTATGTGAATTGGAGTGTTAAAAATTTTGAGGTTTACTTAATGCGGCATCTCTTTCTTTTTTTGATCACTTGAAGGGAAATAAATGAATGAAAGTCTGGTGGTTCCTGTTTTGGTTTGTTTGTGTTCTGCCGGTCCAGGCGGACCAATTCTTTTTTGGCCCTTCTCTGTCTTATCGGTCACTGACTGTGACTCAAGGTTCCGTGGCTACTGAGGCGTCGGTCACCTTGATGGATGCCCGAGTTGGTATGATGATGTCCAACTCTTTTGCTATAGGTGGGCTTTATTCGCAAATTGGTCAGAAAACAGGGGCTACAAGTGAAACACGATCCAATCTGGGGGCGAGTGTTGGTTTTATGGGTGAATCCGCCCTATTGTACTTCACATACTTCATTTCTAGTCAGTATGAGCAATCCGCTTCAACTTTAAAAGGCACGGGATTGCAGGTGGATTTCGCCTATCACTTTAAGTTATCAAACTTCAAAATCGGGCCACTGCTTTCTTATAAGCAGTTTCACTACACGACATCTGAATCGTCGGGAACAGAATCCTCCATGGATCGCAAAGACGAGTTGGTGGAACCCTATATTTCATTTTTGTTTTTGTTCTAGGTACCAGTATCTTTTTAGTTTCGATATTCGGCGAATAATTCGTAAATCGTTCGTTTTTAAACTTATCTCCTTAAGTGAGAAGTGTTAAATGTAATAAAGAAAGCTCGGCGCTGTCCGACGGATTTCGAAACTAAAAAGATACTGGTACCAAATGGTGAAAAAAGGTCTTTCTTTTATTGTTGTGCTTTTTTTTGGGGATATGGGGTTTTACCTGTTCTCCTCATTGCGGAACTGCACTCAGTGGGATAGGTATGCGGCTCCTGTTCAGGAAAATGGAGAGGAAGAGATAGGGACGAAGAGGTCTCTTGAGACCAGATAAGGACTTCCACAAAAGATAGACCACCCGCTAGATTCGATCCCCCCGTCTTCATCGCTAAAGAACTCCGGAGCTGAAAAGCCTCAAGAGCCACAGGCGGTTCAATCGGAGCAACCAACTGCTTTGACCATGCCATTTACTGTTAAAAATGGAAAGGCTATTGCTATGGGAGATATTTTCTTAGGCAGAACTGTCGACTCCACTATCGAAGCGGGGCACTTTAAACCATCGGCGTTGAAAATATGGCCCCAGTCCATCATTCCTTTTGTGATCGAAGAGGGACTTGATGAAGCTCTCATACTGCAAGCCATCACAAAGATCAACGCGGCGTCTCCTGTGAGGTGGGTTCCTAGGCCTTCCGGAGCTCCATATTTTGTGGGCTTTTTTAAGGGGGAGGAGCCAGAGCTTTGTCTGTCACAGTTAGGTTTTCAGGGCGTCAAAGAAACTCCACAGCCCATTTATTTAGGGGAGAACTGTGGAGTGAAAGAGATTTTGCATGAACTTTTACACACGATGGGGCTGGTTCATGAGCACTCACGCCCCGATCGAGACAACTGGATTCAAGTCCATTGGGAAAACATCCCCGAAGAGTTTCACTCACAGTTTGCTAAAGTATCTCCACTATGGGCTCCCAAAGCTGTTTTACAAGAATTCGATTACAATTCTTTGATGCTATACACTCCTTATACGTTTTCCATTTCTTCTTCTTTGCCGGCGATTTCCAGTCGTATTGAAGGTAAGAGCCTGCATTTAAAGGCCCCGGTGGACCTTTCTGAGGGAGATTTACTAAAATTGAATCGGCTTTATAAAAAATAGAGCAGAGATATTAGGGGAGTTGCAGAGGTGATTAATTTAAAAATGCTAGAGATTTGCAAAAATGTCTACCGAGTTTCTTAAAACTCTTTCTTTTTTTTATTTCCCTTGGACAATTCCCTTGTTTTTTGAAAGTATCTGCACAAAGTAAAATCCAAGAGACGTTTCGTCTACAGGAAGTGAGAGAGACCCCCAGCAATAAAAGTGAGGTGCACTATGGCTGTGTTCAATCCTAGGTTCAAAGCAAAAGAGTTAGCTGCTGAGCGAACTCATAAAATAGTTCGTCGTCCGCAAGGACCTAATGGTGAAGCATTAACAATCCCTGAGTATTTTGGAATTCATGTTTTTGACATAGAAAAGTCAGATATGATTCCCGCAGCCGCTAAAGAGCAGCTGGCCCAGGTCAGAGCCACTGAGAACATGCACCTCTCTAAAGAACTAGCCGATATCGTTGCCAAAGCGGTGACGGAATGGGCAACTCGTCGGGGAGCCACCCACTTTTGTCATTGGTTCCAGCCTCTCACTGGGGCTACGGCAGAAAAGCATGATGCCTTTTTAGATTTCGATAAAAATAAGCAACCTATAATGAAACTCAGTGCGTCCCAACTGATGCAAGGGGAGCCAGACGCCTCATCCTTCCCTCATGGTGGTCGTCGTTCGACATTTGAAGCGCGGGGGTATACGGCTTGGGACATGAGTTCCCCTCTTTTCCTTGTGGAAACGGGGAGTGGTCTCACTTTAAGTATCCCAACAGCGTTTTTCTCTTATACTGCCGAAGCCATGGACGTTAAAACGCCTTTATTGCGAAGTATTTCTGCCCTCAGTAAGCATGCCACAGAATTTTTGAACTTAATTGGGGACAAGGACGTCGTTCACGTCAATACGACGTGTGGTGCGGAACAAGAGTACTTCCTGGTGGATAAGGCATTTTACTATTCAAGACCAGATCTGGTTATGACCGGACGAATGCTATTCGGGAAAAAAACCTCTCGAAATCAACAGTTAAGTGACCACTACTTTGGAACCATTCCTGAGCGCGTGGAAGCCTTCATGCAAGAGTTGGAAGTCGAACTTTATAAATTGGGCATTCCCGCTAAGACTCGACATAATGAGGTGGCTCCGGGACAGTTTGAGTTAGCTCCCATCTTTAGCGATGCCAACGTTGCTGCCGACCAAAACCAATTGGTGATGTCGACAATGAAAAAAGTAGCACTAAGACATGACTTTGTAGCGCTTCTTCATGAAAAACCCTTTCCAGGGATTAACGGTAGTGGGAAGCATTTAAACTGGTCGATGTCGGATAGTCAGGGGAATAACTTGCTCAACCCTGGTGATAACCCTCATCAGAACCATCGCTTTTTAGCCACTCTTGCCATTGTTTGCGAAGCGGTTCACCGGCATGCGAAGCTTTTAAGAACCAGTATCTCTGATGCGGGTAATGATCATCGTCTAGGGGCTCATGAGGCACCTCCATCCATTATTTCCGTTTTCTTAGGAGACACTCTTAATGGTATTTTTGAATCGATTCGAGAGGGTGCGACTTTTGTTCCTAGTGATCAGCAGCACTTAGACATTGGAACACGTCAATTGGTGCAACTTCTTAAGGACAATACGGACCGTAACAGAACCTCTCCATTTGCCTTTACGGGAAATAAGTTTGAATTTCGTGCTTGTGGGTCTTCTAAATCTGTAGGTTTGCCATTGAGTATGTTAAATGCCGCCGTGGCGGATATTTTTGAGCAGTCCAATCAATTGATTGCCGATGACTTAAAAGCAGGAAAGTCCGTTGCGGAGGCATTAACGGATTTAACTCGTCACTGGATCAACTCCAGCAAAGAGGTTGTTTTTAATGGGGATGGGTATTCATCAGAGTGGGTGCAGACGGCAGAAAAAAGAGGACTTCCAAATTTGAAGACAACACCTGATGCTTTACAGGTTTTAACGGATGCTAAAATCACCTCACATCTTGTTCGCCTTGGCATTTATACAGAAAAAGAAGTAGAGGCTCGTTTTAATGTTCTAACAGAGCGTTACAACTCCTTAAGACATATTGAAGCGGGGTCACTGACAGATTTAGTTCGTCAACATGTTCTTCCTTCGGCTTTTTCTTATAAACAAGAGTTAGTCACTTTGGTGCAAACTCAAAAAGAGATAGGAACAGAAGGTACCGAAAAAGAGCATTTAGTCGCTTTGTCTCAGTCGATCAATAACCTATCTAAGGAATTAAAAGCATTAGAGGAACTTGCAGCAAAATACGAAGCCTTACCAGAAGTAGAAGCTTCCATGAAGTTGGCCCATGAAGTTCTTCCTAAGATGGAACAAGTTGCTGACTATTGTAATGAGTTGGAGCAGGTTATACCAGATCATTTGTGGACTCTACCGACCGCATATGACATGCTTTTTGTGAGATAGCCAAAGCTCTTTTAAGAGTGAAAGCTTTTTCAATTAACATTGTTCAAAAAGCCTTCTAGTAAGTGTTCTGGAAGGCTTTTGGGACAGGGGGATGAGCGGTCGTACTTTTCACTCCATGTGCGTAGGATGAAGTAAATAAGAGAATAAAAATTAGTATCCTAAGAAGCATTCCCCATCTCATAGATGTCCCCTATATCTCATCAAACTATTCAATGGTCCTATCGGTATATTACCTAAATCATTTAATCTTCAAAAAACTGTTCAATGTCTCGACAATTTCTTTGTATCGACAAAAGTCCAGGGTTTCTAATGCTGAGACGGCTTAAATTTTTCTGGAATATTCGAGGTCTATCATATCTGGTTCCACACTGAGACGGTCCTTGTTTGGCCCTTTCGTTGCAATCCTCTTAAAAAAACGATTAGGGGGATGGAATGGGAAAAATTTCTTTCAATAAATGGATAGTCTTGGCACTGTCGCTGCTTCAATTAGGAATTTCAGGCTGCGTAGAAGAGAAGGTTGTGGTGACAGAGCCCTCGACAAGCAGCAATCGATTGACTGTGGCCAACGTTGAGCAGCTTTTAAGTTGCACGATTGTTCAAGAAGGGGCAGACAATATATTGACCTGTCCTGATGGAACTCAGTTGGTGATTCGTAATGGACAAGACGGCAAAGACGGAGCAGATGGGTCTGACGGAGCCGACGGAAAAGATGGCGTGGATGGAACTTCTTGTTCTGTTGAGGCTGTTGCTGAAGGGGCTCTTATCAAGTGTGATGATGGAAGTGCGGTTCTAGTTCGTCATGGCGAGAAGGGATCTTCTTGCTCCGTCTCGGAAACGGCCATTGGGGCATTGATTTCGTGTGAAGATGGAACGCAAACAGTTGTTCGAAATGGTCAAGATGGTGCGGATGGTGCAGACGGTAAAGACGGGGCCGACGGTGGTTCATGTACCGTTACGGAGACCGACCTAGGTGCTCTTATTGAGTGTGCTGATGGTGCCACAGCCGTAGTTCGAAATGGACAAGACGGTCAAGATGGAGCAGATGGACAAGATGGTGTCGATGGAACAAGCTGTACTGTCACGGAGTCCGATATTGGCGCCGTTGTTAAATGTGCAGATGGAGCTATGGCGGTCATTCGTCACGGTCAAGATGGTGCAGATGGTGCAGATGGTGGTTCCTGTACGGTTCATCAGGTCGACAATGGAGCCTATGTAGAGTGTGATGATGGAACAGCGGCTCTGATCAAAAATGGTGAAGACGGTCAAGACGGAGCTGATGGGGCGGACGGTAAAGATGGTCAAGACGGGAACATTTCTGAATGGGCCATTGTCGATGTGATTAACCCCTGCGGAGTTCAGCCTCTTGATGAAGTGATTTTAAGATTTGCTAATGGAGAGTTAATGGCGCACTACTCACATGGAAGTCGTCAGCACTTTACAATATTAGAACCGGGAAATTATATCACTACCGACGGAACGAAATGTCGGTTTAGAGTGACTAATGACCTTCAAGTGGAATGGTAAAAAAGAGTCACCAAGATGAGAAAAGATTCTCTAAGATAAAGGAAAGCACAAGGATTTGCAGTTAAGGGGCCGTTTGGCCCCTTTTTTTATCTTCCTTTCTGGCCGTCGACGGATTTCTTCGGTATACCAAAAATATGGAAACAAATTATCAATTGTTAGATTCGGGGCATTTTAAAAAATGGGAAAAAGTGGGTCCCTATTTTATTGTCCGTCCGGCTTTAGGTGCCGTTTGGTCCCCACATCAACCCATTGAAACTTGGAAAGCGGATGCTGAATTTGAGCGAAATTCTTCAGGAAAGGGGAAATGGCGTTTGCATAAACGGCTTCCCGATAGTTGGAGTATTGATTTAAATGGGCTGACATTAGAGATTCAGTTGACTGATTTTGGACACTTAGGACTCTTTGCTGAACATGCTTCTAATTGGGATCAGTTGGTTCCTCTTTGTCAAAAATGGTCCCAGTCCAATGACGAAGTCCGTGTTCTTAATTTGTTTGCTTACACGGGTGGAGTGACGTTGGCCTGCGCGAAAGGGGGAGCTTCGGTCACTCATTTAGATGCCTCAAAAACTAGTGTGGCCTGGGCGCGAAAAAATGCAGAGCTATCAGCTTTATCTGAGAGGCCCATTCGGTGGATCGTTGATGATGTTAGTGGTTTTGTAGAAAGAGAGTTAAGGCGCGGGAAGACCTACCATGGGGTTGTTTTGGATCCTCCGAGTTTTGGAAGGGGGAGTAAGGGGCAGTTGTGGAAAATCGAAGAGCACCTTATTCCTCTTTTGGAGTCCATAAAGACTTTACTGGTTCCGGAAAATCATTTTGTTTTGCTTTCCTCGCACTCTCCTGGATACACGCCAATGGCTTTAGAGAATTTGTTAGCTGAACAAATAGGTGATGGCGTCCTGACTTGTCGAGAGATGTTTGTCATTGATCAAAACAAAAAACGACTTCCGAGCGGAGCCCAGGCTTTTTTGGTTTTTGATAAACTACATCCTTGAATTGCCGATGAAATTTCAGAGAACTTAAAATTCTGACTACTCAACTACGAAGATCACATACATTCAGCTTCGGGGCACGGCTCCTGCCTTGCTGCCATCCCGCCTTTGGCGGGACCGCGTCCGGCTTGGCAGAGCGCCCTTCGCTAAATGTATGTGATCTTCGTAGTTGAGTAGTCAGAATTTTAAGTTCTCTGAAATTTCATCGGCAATTCAAGGATGTAGTTTATTTTGCCCAGTGTTTAAAAATTTTTCATTTTAGAAATTTATCTCAATTTCATAAATTGTGAAGCAATATGTAGTCTGTATTCAGGCTAGCGGTTTTGAAATCGTGGAGGCTGGAAGTACTGTTTAAGCCGAGTTGGATAAATTAAAAAAAGGTGGTTTCTTATGAAATATTTTTTGCTTGTAGGCTCCTTATTATTTGCGATTTCCTCCCAAGCAAGAGTGCAACTCACATTGCAGTCTGAATCAGTGGAGATGTGGTCTCAGTTGGAAACCACATATACGGAACGCTTAGGAGAAGTATTGAACCTAAAATCAAATTCGGTGCGCTTTAACTCGTTCAGGCAATCTTTAGAGTTGGATACCCAGGGTGTTTCGCTAAATATACAAGTTCCTATTGATAATAACATCGGATCTAGGATTATGATTTTACTTTATAATGATCGTAAAAGTGCACGGCTTATCTATTATCATGACACTTTAGGGAATATGGGAGCTGATGTGGAAGATTTTAGTATTTTTCCAGATCCGAGGACTCCTGGTGAGTATGTGTACGTGTTTCGAAAGGAATCACTAGAGAAGGCATTCCGTCAAATCTACAACAAGGCGATGGTTGATGCTCTAAGTGCTCATATAGATATTGAAAAAGAGAGATCGCTTTGTGCGCAAATGGACATTGAAACGGATATGCGTTGCAGTTTTGAAAACTCCGAAGAAATTTATTTTTGTCATATGGGCTCTTTCGTTTATAGGTTAACTTCAGATTGCGAGTGATCTCGAAAATAATGTGGTTTGAAAGAAGTGTTTTGGGGCAAGGTGGAATTGAGTGGTCCGAATAAAATTCATTAGCCCCAAGGCTTTGAGAGGAAATCAAAAGGATTTTTAGTCATATTGATGGCATAACAAATACCATCTTTTTCGTCGACGATTCGAGTGACCTTGCCTTCAAATCTCAAGACGTCTTGATTGTGACGGCCGATCTCGCCAATAACTTTATCGCCGATATGTAAAATCTCTTTTTCGCTTTGAATAACATCACGAATATAAAGGCCGCGAACACTGTAGTTAATAGTTTCAAATTGATGCATGAGGCCTTTAATGTAAATGTAAACAGGAATGATCCCTGAAAATCGCACCGACTGTCTTTGTGAAGTATGGTCTCGCAAGACCACCTCTTTTATAGAGCGATTTAATGAAACGCTATAGAAGTTTTTTTGCGGCAAATGCAGGGCAGTGAGTTTGTTGTTGTAGACACAGCCGGTGTCTATGTTGATTCGCTGTTCGGTGATCTCCACTTCCTGGTGAGGAGTGTGTCCATGAACAATGGTTTTTCCCCAGTTAAATTTGCTTTTAAGAAACGGAGTGCGTATCCATAGAAGATGACTTTGGTGGTCCTCTTCGCGAATTTCACTGAGGGGAACATCGGGAACTCCGGCGTGAACGAAGAAGTGCTGATCGGTTTCATAGAATAACTCAAGGTTTTGAAAGAATTCCAGATGATCATCGGGAATAACAATTTCCCCCTTTTCATTTCCGTAACTGGCTACAGTTGTACTGCCGCCATTATAGATAAAGGTAGCGGCTTGAGCTGAGTGGGAGTCTTCCAAAAAATGCATAAAAAGTTCTTCATGATTGCCCATAAGGCAAACGACATTATACTTCTTTTTGAGGTCTAAAATCACCTCAATCACTTCTCTTGAATCATCTCCGCGGTCGATATAGTCGCCTAGAAAAACAAGAGTCGATGTCGGCTGGAGAGGAATTTTATTCAAAAGCAGTTTGAATTCATTGGCGCAGCCGTGTATGTCGGAAAAAACAAAGATATCGTCAGGGTTCAAAGACATAGGGCCCTACTCTTTAAGCTTCAGAGACAGGCTAAGAGTGAATTCGGCAACAGGTTCTGTTTCAATTGATGGGACCACAGCATATCCTTTAATAGGACGAGTCACCCGTTCTTTTGTTTCTAGACACTCTGAGATCATCTCATCAATCAGGGCCCCTTCTTTGCAAAAAAAGTGGACATGTCCTTCCGCACGCTTCAGAAAATCGGCTTGAAAATCTTTAAAGACAAGGGATATTTTCATACCACTTTGTCGAATTTTTTTTGTGGCAAGTAAACCTACAGCGGTGTCGGCGCCAATGGCTAAAGCTCCGAAATACATGGAACGAAGATGGTTTCTTGTCCATCTATTTAAGGGAATACGGACTTCCATATGATCAGAACTTGAGGAAATGACAGAAGGGTTTGTGAAGGCGAGCAGAGGAATTTTAAAAATGCCAAAGGATCGAAGTAAAACGGTATCTTTTAGATTTTGGCTGACAATTTCCACGCTGAGATTCCTTAAGGTGCCTTTATTGAGGAGCTAGATTTAGGCTAACCCTACAAGACTCATAAATCAATGAATCAGAGGTGTATTTTGCTATCGCTGAGGGTCTGCAAGATTTTTGGCGGGGATCCTGTGCTGATCATCTTTTAAGTGAATTATATTATCTAAACCGTTAAAAATCCTTATATTTTCTAAACTCAATTTTAGGCCAATATTTTTTAACCTTTGTCGGGGCGAAAGGCGTCATAACTTACGAAGCTGGGAAATGAATCCCTATGAAATTTTGATCAGGAGGATCAGTTATGATGTTAAAAGAGTATCTCATTCGCAAAGGTTTATCTTATAGAGAATCTGAAGTTGCGGAACTTGTTTCTCAAGGACTTCCCAATGCTGCGGTTGCGGAAAAACTGTTTGTCACGGAAAAAACCATTAAGTTCCATCTAACCAATATCTATCGAAAGTTGAATCTAAAGTCTCGAGCGCAACTCATTATCTGGTGCCGGCCCGCTCAGGTCTTTCAAACAAGTTACTCTGGCCAAGAAACTTTTCTTCCCAATTATGCGGCAGGATCGCAGGCTGGGGCCTTAGCTCAAGGGGCTCGACCAGTTCAGAATAACATCAACTCCCAGCACATGGGTACAGTCAATGGAGAATTTGACTTCAACACTGACTCTAGAGCGACGGAACGCAGTGGTATTGGTAAAAAAGAAATTTGATTCTAAAATTAGAGAGACCCTCTTCGTGCAGCCTCATTAGAAAGTGATGAGGCGCATCCAGAAAGAGGGTCCGTTGCTTTACCTCATTTGACATTTCCTTTTATAATAGAGAAATGCGTCGTCTTTTTTGGATTGTATTTATTGGTTCTTTTTTAGCGATCGGCGGACTCTCGTTCGTTGCTTCTTACTTAGTTTGGTTATTTGTTCCAGTTGGATTGTTATTTGCCTTTGGAGTTGTTGATTTTTTCCAACACAAACACGCCATTCGTAGAAACTTTCCTTTACTGGGACGTTTTCGATACTGGTTGGAGATGATCCGCCCAGAAATCAATCAATACTTTATTGAGTCCAATTCTGATGGAGTTCCCTTTAGTCGAGAACAACGATCGGTTGTCTATCAAAGGGCCAAGCATGAAATCGACACCCTCCCATTTGGCTCGCAGCTGAATCAATATGCCAGCGGTTACGAATGGGTCAGCCATTCGATCAATACCAAAACAGTCAGTAAAGAATCCTTAAGGACGTTAGTGGGAGGTCCGGACTGTCAACAACCTTATGATTGCAGTTTGTTTAATGTATCAGCGATGAGTTTTGGATCTCTTAGTCGTCAGGCTGTGGAAGCTTTAAGTGCCGGGGCTAAATTGGGTGGTTTTGCTGTCAATACCGGTGAAGGTGGCTTGTCCCCTTATCATCTTAATGGTGGGGGCGACATCATTTGGCAAATTGGTACGGGATATTTTGGCTGTCGCACGTTAGAGGGAAAGTTCGATGCGGATCGATTTGCTCAACTTTCCAAGCATCCACAAATTAAAATGATTGAAATCAAGATCTCTCAAGGAGCCAAGCCGGGGCATGGCGGGATTCTTCCAGGTGGAAAAGTCACTCAAGAGATCAGTCAAATTCGTGGAGTGCCGATAGGAAAAGATGTCTTGTCGCCACCAACTCATGCTATGTTTTCTAATCCTAAAGAGCTGATTGAATTTATCGCTCAGTTGCGAGAGCTATCTGGCGGTAAACCTATTGGTATTAAATTGTGCATTGGAAAGAGGCGTGAATTTATAGCTATTTGTAAAGCGATTGTCGAGAGGAATTCAGGGCCGGACTACATTGCTGTGGATGGTGGTGAAGGAGGAACAGGGGCTGCGCCCTTAGAGTTTTCTAACCACATTGGGGTGCCGAGTCTCGAAGGATTGGTCTTTGTCCATAACTGCTTAAAGGGGTTTGGACTGCGTAAAAAGATAAAAGTTTTTTCCGCGGGCAAAGTCATTTCGGCATTTGATTTTATAAAAAGACTGGCCTTGGGTGCTGATGTGGTCTATGCGGCTCGTTCCTTTATGCTCTCGTTGGGCTGTATTCAAGCTTTACGGTGCAACACCAATCACTGTCCTGCTGGTGTGGCCACTCAAGATCCTCAATTAGCCGCGGGGCTTGTGGTGACGGATAAAAAAGTTCGAGTGCGAGGATATCATCATGAAACGTTAGATGCTGCCGCTCATATGATGGGAGCGATGGGAATCAGTCATCCCACAGAGTTAAGGCCTTGGCACATTATGAGAAGAATCAATCACTCCGAAATTAGAAATTATGGAGAGTTGGTGGAGTCGTTAAAAGACAACTGCTTACTCAAAGAAGAAACTCTTCCCAGTCACTATGCGCGGGCTTGGAAGGCCTCATCGTCAAACACCTTTGACAATGTTTTAAGTGAAACTCACGGAGAATAAAAGAAGCCGTTACTTTTTTAGAGAAACTTCTTTCGTTCGTGAGGGTTAAGATGGGTGCACCGGATGCGAATGTGATGAGGGGTGACTTCAATCAGTTCGCGGTCGGAAATCCATTCTAAAGCTTCTTCAAGAGTCATAGGTTTTACCGGAGCCAGTTTAATGGCATCGTCACTTCCTGAAGCTCGAATATTGGTGAGTTTCTTTTCTTTTGTGACATTTACGTTCAAATCAATGCCTTTATTGGCTTCACCGACGACCATTCCTTCATAAACTTCCACGCCGGGTACGATAAAGAGGCGCCCTCGATCTCCCAATGTATTTAAAGCATATCCGGTAGCTTTTCCTTTACGGTCGGCAATAATAGCCCCCGTATTGCGGCCTTTGATTTCACCTTTGTAATCCTGAAAACCGGCAAACTGTGTATTGAGAAGCCCCGTGCCTCGGGTGTCGGTGAGAAACTCCGAACGATAACCAATCAGTCCACGCGATGGAATGGCAAACTCTAAGCGAGTCCGGCTTCCAATGTTGGTCATCCCATTGAGAATTCCTTTGCGCTCTCCTAGTTTTTTTGTAACTGCGCCGACATACTCTTCTTCCACATCAATGATGGCTGACTCCATGGGCTCTAGTTTCTCGCCATTGTCTCCTTTCTTGTAAAGGACCTGAGGTTTGGAAACTGTGAATTCGAATCCTTCTCGTCGCATTTGTTCAAACAACACACTTAACTGAAGCTCTCCACGCCCAAGAACTTTAAAGGTGTCTGTGGCGTCGGTGTTTTCTACCCGAATGGCGACGTTGTATAGAAGTTCTTTATCGAGACGCTCTCGGATTTTTCGGCTGGTGACCTGTTTGCCGTCGAGACCGGCAAAAGGACCATCGTTCACCGCCAACATGACGCCAACTGTTGGCTCATCGACCTTTATACGCGGAAGTGGCATGGGGTTTTCCGCAGAGGTCAATGAATCCCCGATGTTGATTTCGTCAAAGCCTGCAACGACGGCGATGTCGCCCGCAAAAATAGCTTCTGTGGCAACCTGTTCACTGGCTTTATAGGAAAAGAGTGCAGATACCTTGATTGGTTTAGTGCCGTTTTCTTTGCTGACTAAAATGGTGTCACCAACACGAATGGTGCCGTTGCGAACCCGGCCAATAGCCAAGCGACCGACAAAGTTGTTGTATCCAATATTGGAAACAAGAATTTGTAAGGGGGCTCCAGGATCACCAACGGGAGCGGGAAAGTCATCAATGATATGATCAAAAAGTGGGCGAAGATCTTTTCCTGGAGTGGAGGGATCCGTTGTTGCCAGTCCATCTTTAGCGATGGCGTAAATAGCTGTAAAGTCCGTTTGCTCATCAGAGGCTCCCAGATCGCAAAAGAGGTCAAAGATCTCATTGATCACTTCATCGATCCGGGCATCAGGACGATCGATTTTATTAACGCAGACAAGTAGTTTTAAATCTTTTTCAAGAGCTTTTCCTAATACAAATCGAGTTTGAGGAAGAGGCCCCTCACTGGCATCGACCAGCAAAATGGCGCCATCGACCATATCTAAGATCCTTTCGACTTCCCCGCCAAAGTCACTGTGTCCAGGGGTGTCGACAATATTGACCTTCACATCACGATAGATAAACGAACAGTTTTTGGCGGCAATGGTGATTCCTCGTTCTTTTTCCAAGTCCATAGAGTCCATCATTCGATCGGCCACTTCTTCGTTTTCTCTGAAAGTTCCACTTTGTTTGAGTAAGTGGTCAACGAGTGTGGTTTTTCCATGGTCGACGTGGGCAATGATAGCAATATTACGAATAGGAAGTTTCATGGTCTATCCTGGTCAAGGTTAAATTTACAACGAGATGAGACGATTTTATATCGACACTCTGGGGGTCGGGCAAGTAAAAGATGCGGCCAAAACACAAGCATTCAGTTAGTTTTGCGCGGAAGGCAGCCGTTCCAGGGTCTCTTTGTACTCTTTTACAAATTGATCGACAATTTCACTGGCAGAAAGAGTCTCTTGAATCAGTCCGACCGTCTGTCCCGCACTCCAAACGTTCTTCCAGGTTGTCTTTTTCGCTGCCTTCTCAAGGTCTCTCATTCCCATATAATGTATGAGGGGGGTGACCCATTTTTTT
>JAGRAG010000016.1:25750-27893 GCA_020435025.1 Bdellovibrionales bacterium
TTTTTTCACATAATCTGTGTTGATGACCGCGGCGGGTGTTCCAGAAATCTTTGTGGTCATGACGATGTCTTCAGGAGTGGCTTTGAGAATGGCCTCTTTATAGGCCTCTTCAACTTGCGCTTCGTGGCTGGCAATGAAGCGAGTTCCAACGCTCACAGCGTCAGCACCCAGAGCGAGAGCCGCGGCCATGGTGGTGCCATTGGCAATGCCACCAGCTAACACAATAGGCACTTCAATTTCTTGTTTCAGCCAAGGGATAAGGGAAAATGGGGAAAGGGGACCAGCATGCCCTCCGGCTCCAGCGGAGACTGCTATGACGCCATCGGCTCCCAAGTCTTGCACTTTTTTGGCGTGAGCCAAGTTAGTAACGTCACAGTAGACTTTGCAGTTTTGCTTATGGGCTTCTTCAATTACGGATTTTGGGTTCCCCAAAGAAGTGATGATAAGGTCGACTCCGAGGTCCAAACAGCTTCGCAAGTCGTCCGGCACCCGTTTGTTGGCGGCATTGACAATTAAATTCACTCCGATAGGTTTTTGCGTTCGTTGTTTAATACGCTCTAGGGCCAAGCGAAACTCAGAAGCTGGTCTATAGTTGAGGCTGGGAACGGTGCCCACACCTCCTTTTTCAGACACCGACACCACCAGGTCTTCATTTGAAACTAAAAACATGGGCGCGCCAATGATGGGAAGAGAGCAATTCAACTGTTCAGTAAATTTAGTTTTGATTTGAGTCATGAAAGTACAATATCAAACTTTTATCGGGTCACAAACTCAATTTGCATTGCAGAAGTCCAGAATTCGGTATGCCTATGAAAGCCTAGCGGTGTTGTGCCGATAAATGAGAATGTGTTTTATAAATGAGGCTGATGGTGAAAAAGAGTGTATTAAGGAATTTAGTTTTAGGACTTTTTGTTTTTGGAATTCTTATGGGGATGGTCTTCCCTTTTTATGCGGATCTTTTCGTTAATTATAAGCCAGGAATGCGAAACTATTTCGTTGCGGGCTGTTTGGGGGCTGGTGTTGTTTTAGGTCTTATGAATTACTGGTTGGTCCATTTTTTTCTCTTAAGAAATTTAAAAAAGTTAACAACTTTTATGAAAAGATTGGGAGCTGGAGATTTAACCTTACACTTTGATTTGGAAAGTCATGACACATTCGGTGAGTTGATTGAAAGTGGAAACGAGATGAAGCGAGAACTTTCGTATTTAGTTTCGGAGATAAAGCGATCAGCGTTTTTGGTCCACCAGCAGATGGCTCAAATTGGAAGTTTGACACGTGAGATGGAGCGAGTCATACAAGAACAATCCCAACAGACTCACGCGATGTCTGAGGACTTAAGCCACTTTTTTTCGACCTCACAAGAAGTGCTTAAACTAGTCAGACGAAACAGCGAGATGACAGAGTCCGCCAATGGCCAAGCTGAATTGGTGCAGCAAACCGCTTCTCATTCCATCTCTGTAATGGAACACCTGGCTCAGAAATTTAAGAAATTAACCTTAGGAGTGGACCGTTTGGGAGAGATCACTCGTCTTGTGGAAGACTCAGTAGAATCCATCAATGACATATCCTTGCAAACCAAACTGCTTTCTTTTAATGCTTCCGTAGAAGCCTCTCGGGCCGGTAGTGCCGGAGCAGGATTTTCGGTCGTGGCCGAGGAGATTGGTAAGTTGGCGCATCACTCACAAAATTCTACGGGTTCCATATCCAGCAGTATCAAAGAACTTCTAGAGGGATCGAAACAGATCCATTTAGGAGTGGCAGAAACCTCTTCCGCCATGGGGGAGATGAGTCAGCAGATCAGTGAGGCCAGAGGAAAGATCGAAGACATCATCAACCAAATGATGCATGTCAAAGAACGCTCATTTGAGGTCGATCATGGTGTGACGGAGCAGGTAGAGCAGTCTCAGAGAACGAGCCACTTGGTGGATCAGATTGCCACAGGTTCACAATCAACATATAAGAAAGTTCAGAACCTATCCAATGAGTTTCAGAGACTGGAGAAGGAATTTGATCAGCTAGAAAGCTATGTTGGAAAATTTAAATTGGTCGCTTAAAAATTGTCTCAGATGGATACATTGAACCAAACAGATCCACCGCATCCTTCATGCTCAGACAGTCCTCGCCAAGCGGAGCAGCCATAAAT
>JAGRAG010000017.1 GCA_020435025.1 Bdellovibrionales bacterium
AAATAAGTGGCCAACTCTAAACGCAAAAATAGAGTCATTGAGACGCCATGAGTCGCTTTGATGTTTTTGCAAAAAATAACTGAGCTTTTAAACACGGAAAATTAGCAAGACTGCATATTTGATAAATAGAAAAAAAGTTTTTCAATCTCTTCTTCATCATTAAAATAGTGGGGCGCTATTCTTAGTGCACCTCTGCGCTCAGTGACTACAACGCCCTTTTTCTTCAGTGCCACGACGGTCTCTTTAGGGCGAGAGACTTTTAAAGCCACAATCGCACTATTGATACTATCTGGATGAAAAGAGTCCTGATCTCGTAAGGAACTTAGTGTAAAATTATTTTTTGCCGCTAATGAGACGACATGATTCGATAGAGAGAGCACTCGCTCTTCGATAGAGGTCAATCCTATTCTTTGTACCTGTTCCCAAGCAGCCGAAAAAGCGATCCACTGTGGAAAAGGGGGAGTTCCTAATTCTATAAACCGAGTTCCCGCATGAGGATGGCTCATGTCTCCGGAAAATGTGGGGTCGTTAAAACTCATGTGACCAGCCATAGGCCATCGAAGGGAGGCTCGAAGCTCGGGATTTACATAAAGGAGACTACAGCCATATAGAGCTCCTAACCACTTGTGGGAAGAGACGGTCATCGCCGAAATAGGAAGCTGTTCAACATTAAAAGAGAAACAAGAAAAACTTTGTGTGGCATTTACAATCAAAGGGATCTTTTTCTCTTTAAGGGTTTGCCCAAGCCGTTTTAAAGGCAGTCGATAACCATTGGCAAATTGTACATGACTGACAACTACGGCAGCAGTTTCTTCGGAGCAGAGAGACAAGATTCGGTCTACAGTTTGCTCGCCAGAGGGGAGAAGAGGAGAGGTTCGAATATGGTACCCCTGATACTTCCATGGAGTCACAGTTGAAGGAAATTCGCCTTCTAAAGAAACAATGGCGTTCTTTTTTGAGGAGCCCGTCTTCATAGCCAAGGCTAAAAGATTCATATTGTGGCTGGTGTTTGCGCCAAATCCGTAATCATCTCCTTGACCGCCATAACTTTTAGCAATACTGGTTCGAGTTGGTTCAAGGCTAGCAAGGACTTCTCCCCAGGGTAATTCCCCTTTTTCAGTCAGTTCCGACAAATAAAACTGCATCGCATCAAAAACTTCTCTGCGCAGAGGAGTTGTAGCGGAATTGGCCAGATAGATAGACTTCTGGGCCACCGGAAATGCGGCTTTTTCTTGCTGCCAACGAGAGAAATGACTTGGTTCTTTTGACAAGAGTCCTCCTTTGCTCAGAGAGAAGAGAAGATGTGACTTCCTGGGGCCTATCATCTTGGAACCTTAACTTTATGCTGAGTTTGGTGGAAATCAAATCCGAATTGCATTATAAAACACCCATATTGGAGCTGGCCGTCAAAAAGGAGAGACCTTGTGAAACTAACTTCTTTACGAACCATTCGCTTGGATCAAGGGAATGAAGACCTCAAAAAAGAAGAGATACGACAGTACTTTTTAAATACCTGTGAGTTAGAAGACCGATTATTTTCTCTTTTAAAAAATGACGAGGCTTTTTATCAACGGCCGGAGCCTCTTCGTCATCCCTTAGTTTTTTATTATGGGCACACGCATGCGTTCTTTGTAAATAAACTTTATGTCGCCAAATTGATCCCAGAGAGATTAAATCCGCAGTTAGAATCTATGGTGGCCATCGGCGTTGATGAAATGTCCTGGGATGATCTCAATGAAGCCCATTATGATTGGCCCACGGTTTCTGATTTACGACAGTACCGGCAACAGGTTCGAGACTTGGTTTTAGATTTCATAGACAAAACTCCTTTGACGGTGCCGATTCACTGGGAGTCCCCTTTTTGGATTGTGCTTATGGGAATTGAGCATCAGCGCATTCATTTAGAAACATCTTCGGTTTTAATTCGTCAATTAGACCTTAATTGGATTCATCCTCAAGATGAGTGGAGCCCTTGTTCGCTGAGAGGTCCAGCTCCACAAAACCGATTGTTGTCGGTGTGTGCCGGAGAGGTTTGTGTGGGCAAAGCCCGTGATCATCACTTTTATGGCTGGGACAACGAGTATGGAACTCATAATGTTACCTTAAAAGCCTTTGAAGCCAGTGAGTATCTTGTGTCCAATGGTGAGTTCCTCCAGTTTGTGGAGGATCAGGGATATCAGCAAGAGTGTTACTGGAGTTCTGAGGGTTGGAAGTGGAAACAGTTTAAAAAAGTTCAGAGACCTTATTTTTGGCGGCAAGGTGAGAGCTCAATGACTTTGCGAACTCTAGAACGGGAGATTCCTCTTCCTGAAAATTGGCCGGTCGAAACGAACTACTATGAAGCTCAAGCTTTTTGTACCTGGAAATCAGAAAAAGAGGGAAAAAACTATCGTCTCCCTACAGAAGATGAATGGAGGCTTTTGTATCAGCAAGAGGAGGTCGCAGACGTGCTGGACTGGCCACATTCGGCCCCTGGAAACCTCAATTTAGAAGATGGTCCTTCTAGCTGTCCTGTGGATCGATACAAATTTAAAAGTTTCTATGATGTTGTGGGAAATGTTTGGCAGTGGACGGAAACGCCAATGTATCCTTATGATGGGTTTCAGGTTCATGAGGTCTATGATGACTTTACTGTTCCTACGTTTGATCACAAACATCATCTATTTAAAGGGGGATCTTGGATCTCTACAGGGAATGAAGCCACTCAGCATGCTCGTTATGCTTTTCGAAAACACTTTGTGCAGCACGCGGGATTTCGCTATGTTGTTTCCGAAAACCCAGTGGATGTGACCAATAACCCTTATGAAACGGATTCTTTGTTGTCACAATACTGTGAATTTCATTATGGGGATTCTTATTTTAATGTCGAAAATTTTCCAAAGTCCTGTATCAATGCTCTTCGAGAGCACCTATCGCAATTGCCACAAACAGATCGAGCACTGGATATTGGCTGCGCCGTTGGGCGATCGACCTTTGAGTTGGCTCGATATTTTAATGAAGCGGTAGGAATAGATTTTTCAGCACGTTTTATCGAAAAAGCCCAGAAGTTTGCTGACAGTGGCGTGCTGAGATATGCCTTACAATCGGAAGGAGATCTTCAGGATTTCTTCGAGCGTTCATTAATAGATCTGGACTTGGTCGAAACAGCCAATCGAGTTCAGTTTTTTCAAGGTGATGCCTGCAATCTTAATAAGAAGTATGGTTCCTTTGATCTTGTTTTTGCCGGAAATTTGATCGATCGTCTTTACTCGCCAAAAACATTTTTAAATTCTATTGGCGAATTCCTAAACCCTCATGGATTGTTGGTTCTCACGTCTCCTTACACGTGGCTTGAAGAGTACACTCCTAAAAAAGAGTGGATTGGCGGATTTAAAAGGGCTGGAGAAAACGTAACAACTCGCCAAGGATTATTAGAGGTGCTTGGTGCCGAATACCAGTTGTTGGCGGAGCCTCAGCCAGTCCCTTTTGTGATTCGTGAAACGGCCAGAAAACACCAGCACACGGTTGCCGATATGACCATTTGGCAAAAAAGAGTGTAATAGAAATAAACTGAACCTTTTAATTATGGATGAAAGTTCATGCCACTTAAAAATCGCAATGTTCCGGAATGAAGATCACAGACATTCAGCTTCGGGGCACGGCTCCTGCCTTGCTGCCATCCCGCCTGTGGCGGGACCGCCTCATGCTTGGGAGAGCGCCCTTCGCTAAATGTCTGTGATCTTCATTCCTGAACATTGCGATTTTTAAGTGGCATGAACTTTCATCCATAATTAAAGGGTTCAGTTTATAAAAGAATTAAATCCTCAATTTTAGGGGCCGTTTTTTTAAAGTTTGGTAGGAAAGTGCCATTCTGGAATTGCAAATTAAAAGGATTGATTTCTAGATTAATTATGCGTTTTTTTACAATTTCCGTTCCGTCAAGTTTGCCTTGTCTATAAAAAGTGAGTCAAAATGACAATATAGGGTAAAACTTAAAAAAAATGCCTGACGGAATTTCCAAAAACCAATGAAAAAATTCAATTTGTAGGATCTATTTTTCATTCCAGACAGAGAGCCGCTATGGTGGCCGTATCAATTTCAAGGGGTCCGAATGAAAAATAATTTCAAATTTAAAGTAGTAACGTTTCTTTTTGTCTCAAGCCTTACTCTGCCAGCATTTGCTTTTATGGGTGCGATGATGAATATGGGACGGCAAATGATGGGACCTATGAATCCCATGCAGATGATGAATCCTTCACAGATGATGATGCAAATGTGTGGCACGGGCATGGGCCAGATGGCTGGTGGTGCCATGAACATGATGGGGAGTATGATGTCGATGATGCCTATGGGTGGCAACATGATGCAAGGCATGTCAGAGGGCATGATGAAGCAAGTGCTCGCCAGTCCGCAAATGACATTGCAAGCACTCGACTGTGCCCATCGAAATCAGCAAATGGTACAGATGATGTTAAAGACTTTGTCGGGTGAGCAACGCATACTTCATCAGATGGCACAGATTATGGTTCGGGATCCCAGAATCTCAAGCAGTATGATGTCGTTAGCTCTAACAAACCCTCAGGTTGGTGACTTCTTGTTAACTCGCATGGATGGTTTTGTTTATAATGAACTGAGCTATGCGATGCTTTTGCAGCCGGGACTGGCCACCAAAGTTTCCACGTTGGTTTGGCAGCATCGGAAACGGCACCTTCAAAAAGGATCGCCTATGGTGGATCTTATGAGCAGATGGGGAAAAGTGGATGAAGATTATGACGAACTCGAATATGCGACGGAACGCTTTTTGTTTTCTGTATTTTCAGATGTTCGTGCCGCTTACGTGTTTATGACGGCGTTGGCGGAAACGGATGAGATGACAAAAGGATATCTATTGGATGTGATTTTTCTTGGGAAGGTGAAGGACTATTACTATGATAGTCGTACAGGAAAAAAGAGTGATGCCGAGTTTTTTAACCAAAGTTTTCACAATCTTTATGCCGTCACCTTTGGCCTCAACATAAGTTTGGCCACTCCCGATAAAAATGGAGAACTGGGTGCCAAGTCCAATGAAGGAAAAGCTCTGATGAAAGAGATGATGAAATACATGATCAATCATGAAAGCAAACAGCCTACGGAGTGGGGAATGCGCTTGATGATCTCGTTGGTTGCAGGGGGAATGATTCATCAAGATGAGCGCATTGGTCATTTTGCCCAATTTCTTATGAAAACGATGCCTCCTAAATTTGCCAACGGCTTGCCAAAGTCCTTAGATTTTCCAACTCCTAAGCCTGATTTTTCTCTTTTTGAGGTTCGTTAGTCGCTAAATCCGCAAGAGTCAGCTCTCCGTGGGAGTTGGCTCCAGGGATTCTTTAGGAAAGGTGAGTTAAAAGCCGAGAATTTTACATCTCGGTTTTGCCTCTGAGACATTCTCCTTATAAAGTAAAAACGTGCATAAGGAGACAAAATGCAAACGATCTTAACAGGGGTCAAGCCCACGGGGATGCCTCATATTGGAAATTATCTTGGGGCGATTGCTCCAGGAATTCATCTGGCTTCACAACCGAATGCAGAGTCCTTGCTGTTTATTGCTGATTATCACTCTCTCACATTTGTTCAAGACGGAGAGGTCTTAGAAAAGATGACCTACGAAGTTGCGGCCACGTGGCTGGCTTTGGGATTAGATCCAAATAAAACCATTATTTATCGTCAGTCCGATATTCCAGAGATCTTTGAGTTGGCTTGGATTCTGTCTTGCTCAACAGCGAAAGGATTGATGAACCGAGCTCATGCCTATAAGGCTGTGGTTGCTGACAATGAGCAAGCCGGTCGAAAGGACCCTGATTTTGGCGTGTCCATGGGTCTTTACTCCTATCCTGTTTTGATGGCTGCCGATATTTTACTTTTTCACGCCAATATTGTTCCCGTAGGACCCGATCAGGTACAGCATATTGAGATCACAAGAGACATTGCTCAGAAATTCAATCGCACTTATGGTGAGATTTTAACTCTGCCTGACTTTGAGATGGGAAGAGGGGTTCTGATTCCGGGTTTAGATGGTCGCAAGATGAGTAAGAGCTACAACAATCATATTCCACTTTTCGAAGATTCTAAAAAGTTACGAAAAAAGATAATGAAAATAAAAACGGATTCATCAGCTCCGGAGGAGCCTAAAGATCCTGAGAACTCCTTGATTTTTGATCTGTTTAAATTCTTTTCTGGACCAAATGAACAAGAGCAATTGGCTAGAGACTATCGTAACGGCATTGGCTGGGGAGATGCTAAACAGCGATTGTATGAGGCCATCGAACGCCGATTGCAGGAACCACGAGAGCAGTATCTTGAGTTCATGAGTCAGCCAGAGAAAATCGATCATATCTTAACTGTAGGCGCGGAGAAAGCTAGGGAAAGGGCGAAAAGAACGATGAAAGAGGTGAGAAAGGCCGTTGGAGCCAAGGAGATGCCATGAGCTATTCTTACTGGCAAGATCAAACAACTCGAAGTTCTCAGTCCTTCTCTCACTACGATATGGTGGTTATTGGTGGGGGAATATCAGGACTGTCTGCGGCCTATTGGCTAAAAAAAGAAGATCCTTCTTTAAAAATTGCTCTGTTAGAAAAAGGGGAAATCGCCTCTGGTGCAACGGGAAGAAACGCAGGATTCATCACTTGTGGTTCCGTGGAGCACTTCAATCGTCTTGTCGAAAGATGGGGTGAGAGTCGAGCCAAAGAGATCTGGATGTTTTCGGAGACAAATTTAGAACTATTAAAGTCCGAACTATTTGCACAGTTGTCTTCAGAAGATTTGGGAGAGTTAGGTTTTGAAGAAAAGGGAAGTTTCTCTCTTGCTTCTACGGACAGTGAGTTTGCCGAGTTGAAAAAAACAGCGGAGCTTATGGCTCATCAGGGAATTGAAGTGGAAACCCTATCGTCCACTGAGGTTGAACAACGGGTGGGAGGTGTTCAGTTTTCTGGAGGGATTAAGTACATTCGGGATGCATCGATTCATCCTGTAAAGCTCTGTCATCTTTTGCAAAACGCCACGCCTATTGATTACTTTCCTCATCACGAAGTTTCATTTATTGAAGCGGAAGGGGATCATCGACGGGTGAGAACCAACAAGCAAGACTTTATGGCAGATGTCGTGGTGTTGGCAGGAAATGGCTATTTGCCTTTATTAGACTCTTTTTTTGCGGATAAGGTCTTTCCGACACGAGGACAGATTTTAGCCATTGAACCAGTTCCTTCTTTTATGGAAGGGCCTTGTTATGCTAATTTTGTTTTGGATTATTTTCGCCAACTACCCAATGGGGTGATGTTGATAGGTGGCTTTCGACAGCTCGAAAAGGTGACGGAAGTGGGTTATTCGGATCACACAACTGATGTGATTCAACAGGCTCTTTACGAATTCTTACAGACTCACATTCCCCAATTATCAGGCAAAAAAGTCACTCATCGTTGGGCTGGAATTATGGGTTTTTCTGTGGACGGCCAACCTTTTGTGGGTGCTAAGGCCGATGACCCTCAAATATTTTATCTGGGTGGATTCACCGCACATGGATTGGGATTGGCATTTCATAGTGGCAAGTGTCTAACCGACCTTATGTTTGGACGAACTCTCCCCGAATTCATCAGCGGCCGCCGTTTTTAGGTACCAGTATCTTTTTGGTTTCGGTTTTCGGATCTCTTTTCCGATTTGCAAACCATAGCTTTTAACTACTGAGAAATTTCTTAAGTTGATTTGTATGTGCTTGTTATCCCTCAAAAGACTCAGACAGAGCGGTCGGCAGCACCGCTCGCTGACGCGAGCACCGCACCGATCCGAACTCGCTTTTGAGGGATAACAAGCACATACAAATCAACTTAAGAAATTTCTCAGTAGTTAAAAGCTATGGTTTGCAAATCGGAAAAGAGATCCGAAAACCGAAACCAAAAAGATACTGGTACCTAAAAACGGCGGCCG
>JAGRAG010000018.1 GCA_020435025.1 Bdellovibrionales bacterium
CTAAATTTAAATCTTTTGACTCGAAAGTTCATGATTCCGCTACGGAGATAGTTGAACTAGCAAGAAAACAAGACATGAAAAGTATTATGGAGAAACATACTGTAATAATGAATAATTGCGTCGCCTGCCACACTCAGTTTAGGAGTGAGATTTCTCAGGCATTATCGAGCTTCTCGAAAAATGCAAAAGTAAAATAAAGTATAGCACACAGCGCGACAATCATCGCTCAATGAAGAGCGCCTGACTGGCACTCCAAAGGCACCCGGTTTCTTCAGGCACGATCTGACCAATTTTACCAGGGTCCAAACCGGACATATAGGTTTCAGAAAATGTCTTCAACGCTGCCAAAGATTTCTTAAAATTCAATAGTTAAGGGGATGGATTTTAGACGAAATTATCACTCCTCTACAAACTAGAAAAAAAAGAAGTTTATGACTTTTTTTAAGTAAAGCTGGCCTCGAAGACTTTTTACCCAATAATTATGGCATTATCAGAAACGACTGTTACTTATTGGCTAAATATTCCTTAAGTCTCAGACTTTCCACGGCGAAAATCGACCATAAACAAACAATAAAGAGTATCGATTTAAATCGCTTTGAGATATTTTAAGGTCATACTCGGAAATACTCATGTACTTTGATATTAGCTCATCAACATCTTTCTCAAATTGTTGGATTGCCTTGGAGTTTAAAGATAATTCCAAAGCACGACATTTAGATTTTGAGGATGTCCTATTATTAATACCAACTTCATGCGCAACCTTAAAATATGATGAAAGAATTTTTTCGGTGTAGGCTTTTTTAAGAGGGCCATTTTCTATCCATTGAAACGGAAATCTAACGAGCAACTTTACTTTATCCTTCGAGTGCCATTCAATGATTTTAACTCTATCCATTTCACTTAACAACTTTCTTCCTCGTGTAACAGATAGACCTAAATCTTTACATGCTAATGAAAACGGTCTATTCCATACAAATTCTCTTAGTAAAAGAAGAGCCTCATAGTTGTCTGCTAAATAATGCTCCTGCTCTACATTAAACTCTGAAACTGATGACAACCGATTACGACTTTGATCTATGAGGTCATAAAAATCTACTTCGAGTACTTCGCAAAATCTTATAAAAGTATTCATCGACAAGTCATCACTGTTTAATATTCGTTTAATCGTCGCTGGAGATGTTTTCATATTTTTTGCTAACACATCATAGGTCAATTTTTTTTGATTAACTACTTGTTTTAACAAAGATTTTACTTTTATCAGCTCATTTTCCAATATTTCCTCCAGGGTCAAATTGTGACCTTATTGAATTACTTATTGTCGGTAAGGTCAAAATTGTTTTAGGAAATAAGTAGTAATAGCACAAGTAAAATTTCGACTTTGATTTCAATCCGAAACAAACTTTGAGGAGTGTTAAGTCTATGCAGAAATTGGCTTTTAATATAATTTTTCTAACTATGGCACTAACTAATGCCCATGCTTCTGTGAACCCTTGTAAGATTGATCCAAATTGGGGTGGGTGTCGACCAGAAGATAACTCTAATCGAGCAGTATATTGGGAAACAATTCTTTCGTTTCCAGTTGACCGCAATCCAGAAAGTGTATTGGTTTCTGGAAACAAAATCTATGTAAGTACTATGGGGGAAGAAACAGGACCTATAAAAAACGGAGATGGAACGTTAGTGAGATATCATGAGTATGGAGGACTCGATGAGAGCTTTAAAGTCAGGTATAACCTTCACTCCCCAATGGGAATGGCTATAATTGGAGAATATCTATTTGTAGTTGATATTGAAAGTATTGTCTGCGTCTCGAAAGCTAATGGCGATTTTCAATTTCAAATTAGCCTTGAAAATGAAGGCGTGGACTTTTTGAACGACATTGTCACTATCAATTCAAGGCATTTGATCGTCTCAGCAACTCGAAAAAATGCTCTTTATCTTGTTGATGTTATAAGTAAAAGTTATGAACGAATAGATATACCAATCTCTAATCCTAATGGCCTTTCATATAACCCAGTCAATCGAGTTCTTTTTGTGGTAGGGAACAAAAGACATGAATTGGGTAATTTCGGAAATGGAATTCTAACTGCTATTGAGTATAAAAATGGGCGATTTCAAACTATACTTTTTGAAACGAGTTTCGGATACTTTTTAGACGGAGTTGCTGTAAGAGGAAATACCGTTCTCGTTTCTGATTGGAAGAGTGTTAAAACGGGTGGCTCACTATTTACTTATCTACCTTTCACCAGAACTATTTTGAAAGAGCAGGATCTGTTTATTCCTGGGGTGGCCGACTTTGGCTTAGGAACTTTTGATCGATATTTAGTGACACCGGATTTGATTAACGACAAGATTTATATCCTAAAAGCTAGAACGCTATGAATATTAAAATAAACAATTCGGGAAATATAATACGCGGATTGAAATCGATTTACATTTCTTATATCATTATTCGTTCTTACCTCATGTGTATTTATTAAAAAAATTTCCACTTGAACATGACGTTGTGGTTAACTTAGAGAATTTTGAAAATCGAATCTTAATTCCTGTTTCAACTTTGATTAAAAGATCGCCACTTCAAAGCCTCCTAAGGTATCCCGATAGGCCCTGAACATACCGGCAGCCCTAAATGGCATACAAATATCACCCTTATAATCAATTGCTATCAAGCCACCAAAACCTTGAGCCGCCTGCAACAGATCTAAAGACTGATTGCAGGCCTCTGTTAGCTGAAGCCCTTTTAGTGACATTAAACAATGAACGAGATGACATAAGTTGTGTTGAATAAAGATATCTCCCGTTCCCGTTCCTGAAACGGCGCAAGTAGCATTATTTGCGTAAGTTCCTGCGCCTATAATGCTTGAATCTGAAACTCGGCCAGGGAATTTATATGTCATGCCCCCTGTCGAAGTGGCTGCGGCCAAGTTTCCATGAATGTCTCGCGCTACGGCCCCAACAGTGTTAGAATTTCCATGATCGAGAGAAATTTTCTGCGTCTTTTGAGCCTCTAAATACTGCTCGTATCTCTTGTCTGTTTTAAAAAAGCTGGGTTGAGCCACAGTAAATCCCTGCCCCTCTAAAAAATCCTCTAGATAACTACCAGCAATCAGACTGTGCGTAGAATTTTTAAGCACCCATCTGGCAGCAAAAATAGGGTTTTTAATCTTTTTTAAAGACGTCACTCCCCCCACTTTCATACTTTGACCACACATTAAAGAGGCATCAAAGCTCATTTCACCATTAGCATCAAAAACGCTTCCTCTGCCAGCATTAAATAGCGGATCGTCCTCTAAAGCACTAACAGCCTCCGAAACGACATCTAGAGCCGATTGACCGTGAGCGAGCCCTTGAAACCCCTGATCGATAATGGATTTCAGTGCTAACTCATACCCTTTCTTTTCGGAGTCACTATATATATCAGGAGAAACACCACCTGCTCCTCCATGAATGACAATTGCTGATTTTTCCATAAGCTTTCTAATGTATCTGTAAAATTACAGTCCTCCTAAATGTGATCCCAAAGAAGATTCAACCAACTTAAGGCTTTGGGGTCTTTCGTTAAAACTTTCACAGTTTGACTACAGGTAAATGAACAACCCGAAACATTTAACGCCCGGAAACCACTGGCTTCAATAAAGTATTCCGGCAAATAAGCCAAGGCAAGACCTTCTTGGATGAGATTCTCCATAAGTCTAAGCCCACAAACTTTGTATTTAATATCCCTAGGAAAACGATCATCATGCCAACCATCAAGGCTTCCTGACGACACCTTTCCCAATATGGCTGAATCCGGAGAGACGAATGGATACTTTATAAGATTATCAATCGGAATTTTTCGTTTAAAAGACTTTCCTTTCAAAAGCCAATGCTTAGGAGAAGCACAAGTCTTAAAATCAACCTCTGCAATTGTTTTGGAAACGGTATTTATTGGAGGGTCTTGAGTCACAAGTGCCATATGAACCTCACCATTAAGAACCTGCTGAATAGCTACCGCCTCGGATCGAATCAAAAAGTGAACTCGAGCCTGCGGAATCTGTTTTTCTATTTTTTTTACAATAGATACTCCGTAGGCCGTCTGCAAAATCTCCTCAGAGGAGATATAAATATTCACCGTACCGACTTCGGCCCCCCGCAGCTCAAACTTAACGTCTTCCTCTAAGGCAAGAATATCCGCTGCGCGCTTTTTCAAATGCTGACCTTCTGGAGTCAGTCGTATGCCTCGTCCAGATTTAAAAAACAACGGGACACCTAGCTCCTCTTCTAAACGAGATATCGCTTTACTAAGGGAACCCGCAGATACATAAATATTCTCCGCCGCCCGATTGACGTTTTCAACCTGGGCTACTGCTAAAAAGTATTTTAGTTCAAATATTTCCATAATCGAAATATATATTTCGATTTCATTTCTTTT
>JAGRAG010000019.1 GCA_020435025.1 Bdellovibrionales bacterium
GTTAATGCCAACACCCAGAACTCTTCTACTGATTTCTTTGAAAGCGATTTGAGTAGAATATAAGCATCTTGGCTAGATGTAATTGACTGCATAAAACTCCTTAGAAAAGAACATGGAATTTATGCAAAATGATGTGCCGCCCAAAAATGGAATAGAGCAGCTAAGGCCGAAAATATGGCAAAGTTTCGGACAGATACCGGATTTAAGTCGAGTAAAATTATGACATAAATCCATTGTTGCCATTCTTTATGAATGTTCTTTAAGATGTACCTTCAATAGCAAGGAGATCTTGAATGAAGAACATACGACTCATTGTACTTGTAACCCTAGTGGGATTGTTAACTGCGTGTGGACCACAAGCTTTTGTCAAAGGTGACTATGACGAAAACGTCAATGACACCAATTTATTAACTGATAAATGGTCAGAATCGGACATGCAAAATGCAGTGAGAGATTTAGTTTCTAGCGCGACCACTCACCGCTCCATTTCGGCATCTCGAACACCTCCAGTGGTCATGGTGACGCGATTACAAAACAAAACTTCTGAGCATATTGATACTCAAAGTATTATGGATATGGTTCGCGTTGAGTTGATGCGTGGCGGTCGAGTTCAGTTTGTTGATAAAGCGGCTCGAGATGATATTGCCGAAGAATATGACTATCAAAATTCAGGAATGGTGAGTCGCGAGACTCAAAAAGGTCCCGGAGGTCAAACCGGTGCGGACTTCATCATTAATGGACGTTTAGACTCTATAGTTCAGCAAGCGGGTAAAGACAAAACCGTCTATTACAAAGTGACACTCAATATGACCAACTTAAAAACAGGCGTTATTATTTGGTCGGATTACAAACAAATTCGTAAGAAATTTAAAAAGAGAAGTGTAGGCTTCTGATATGATTTTAAAGTTGAAATCAGTGAATTTAGCGAGAGCCTTAATAGCTCTCGCTTTTTTCTATTTAGTGATGGGTCTTTCGGGATGTGCTAGCTACCAAATGAAGGTAGGCAAAGCGCGCAGAATGTTAGCTAACGGAAACGCGGTGGAAGCGGTTCAAGCTTTAGAGCCGAAAGCTCGTGAAGAGGGAGTTGATCAACTCGTTTACCTTTTAGATTATGCAACGGCAGCACAGTTGGCGGGAAATTACGATCTCAGTACCAAAGCTTTTTTGCATGCCGATCAAATGTCGGAGGTGAAAGATTACCATAGCGTTTCAAAAATTACGGGATCGTTACTTTTTAATGAGGGTATGGTTCAGTATAAGGGTGACGACTACGAAAAAGTCCTCATTAATGCCATGTTGGCCATTAACTACTTACTAATGGATAATCTAGACGAGGCTCTTGTTGAAACACGAAGATTAAATGAAAAGCTTCGTCACTATCAGGTCGATGCCAAGAAAAATTATGAACAAAATCCGTTTGCTTTTTATCTGTCAGCTCTGATTTGGGAGGCAGATAGAAAATGGGATGACGCTTACATAGATTTTAAAAAGGCCTATGATTTAAATCCTAATATTCCTTATTTGAAGGAAGACTTGGTGAGAGCTGCTTACAATGCTCGGCGCGCAGAAGCAGAACAAAAGTGGCGAAATCAGTTTGGCGTCGGTCGACCGCAAGATCCCACGTTTAAAAATGACGGCGAGTTGGTTGTGATCTATCAGCAGGGCTGGGGTCCTAGAAAGCAGCCCAACCCCTCTTGGCATAGAGTTCCTAAGCTTTACCCAACCCGTTCCTATACAAGCAAAGCCCGTGTGGTCGTTTCTGGTGGGCCAGAAGAGGTCACTCAGCCTATATATAGTGTCCAAGATGTCGCCATTAAAACCTTGGATGACCAATATGCGGGTCTTATTGCCAAACGAATGGCAGGTATTGCGGCTAAGGAAGTTGTCGCTGATCAGGTACGTCAACAAAACGAAACACTTGGGGCGTTATTGAAAATAGGAATGCATGTTTCTGACCAGGCCGACCTCCGACAGTGGTCAACTCTTCCGGAAACCTTTCAGATAGCCAAGCTTCGTCTCAAACCTGGGGAATATAAAATCCAAGTACTCGGTCTAAATGGCGGAGGAGTTCCCACGGGTGAAACAAGTGCTGAAGGGACTATAGTTATCAAGCGCGGCAAAAAAACCTTTCTGACTTGGCGCTCCTTTAATTAAGGGTAAAAACGCGTGCCGATTCGTTAGCTAGCAATCCGAGTTTATCTGTGTTTTTTTGTATACGATGCTTCGTTACAAATTTTTCTATTTTGTGAATAGAAACTTTTGTCTTAGTCTTGAGGTTCTTTAATGCAACAAGTGGGGGAGCCTATGACGACAGTCACTAATTATTTAATCGCTATTTTATTTTCTTCAGTGTCCATGGGAAGTGCTTACGCATGTCCTAATTTGTCAGGAACATATTTGTGCGGACACGAAGAAATGCTGGTTGAAACATACTACGACAACAGCACATATTTTTTAAGATTCGGAGGTGGATTTCCATTCCCTGCCGATGGAAGTCTTATTGCCATTCCAGATTTTGACGATATGAAGCAGATAAAGGTTTACTTAACTTGTGAGGACGCGGCACCTTATGGCGCGCATTTAAAAATGGATTATAGCGGTCAAAGATACAATGATCAGGGTCAGCACATTTCAACAATAGCCCTGGATATGCATTTCTATTCCGGTTCAAATGGAGAGTTCGTTCAGCAGGCGATGGGAACGGAAACGGATGTTTCAGGAAATGAAATGCCGATCTCTGAAGCAGAAAGCTGTGTGAAGATCAGGCCTTAAGATAAAAACAAAAAACCTCGGTTTTTGACCGAGGTTTTTTATTTGAGTTGAGACAATACTCTTAGCTTTCTTTATTTAGACCTGTTCCGCCAGGTAAGTTAGGGGTAACTTCTGGGCTGAAAGATCCACTTTTTTGATTGTGCGCATTAGTAGCTGCATTCGCAGCATTTGCCACACGCTCTTCAAGAGTTTGCTTAATGTCATCAAAAGAAGCTTTAGCGCTATCAAGAATGGCATCTTTTGCCATTTCACGAGCAGCAGCTTGTTTTTCTGCATAGTCTTGAGGGAAAACACCTAATTTTGCTAAATAGCTAGAGATGCTTCCGTTTCCGTTTTGGATAACTTCTCTCAAAGTGAAAAGGGGAGCATACTGTGCTGCTTTCTTTTCGGCTTCGAAGATAATTTGCGTTAAAGTTGCCGCTGTAATATCGCTCTTAGTTTTGTTATCGATAACCATAACTTCTTCATTGGCGCGGATCATTTTTGCGATATCGTCGAGTGTCACATAGCAGCTTTGTTGAGTGTCATAAAGCTTACGATTTTGGTAACGCTTGATGATCTTGGTTCTTACGTTAAGTTTTGTTGTCATACTTTCTTGATTCACCAGACTGCCTCCCTCTGGTTATATTTCTCCCCAAGTAGCTACGATGGACCGTCCATCGTAACCAACTCAGTCGTCCATCCATCGAATTCGGACTAAGTTTTAACACGATAGGACCTTAAAGACAGGCCGTATCATTTGCGGCAACATAGCTGGCGGCGTCAGAGCTTGTCAACCCCTCAGGAAGTGCTTTCCCAATAATTTCAGAGATCTAAGACGCTTCGCGCCAGTGCCTACCAATATGACACGACAAGGCGCAGAAAAGGTCAGGTAAAAACATCAAAGAAACCTTAAATAATCCGCATATCTAGCCGAAAAGCCAGTTGGAACCCATTGAAATCGTACTTGGTAAGGATCTGCGGTGAAAGAAATACAGAATTTTTCTTTTCTCGATTTGTTTTCAACAATTGGCTTATTTTCTATGTCACTTGTGGCCATATTTCTTATTTTGTGGGGACGGTTACGAGATCCGGAAGTTCAAAAAGCTGTGAGAACGGCACATGTTCTTTCCGGCCAACTGGTTGCTGGAGGTGTTCAAGTTCCGGTGGATATGATTTCGGAACCAACAGCAAAAGGGGATCGCTTTCCGGCAAGTGTAACAAAAGGTCTTTTTTTAAAAGAGGGCACAATATCAAAAGATCCTTGGGGGCGTCCTTTTAGTTATAAATTTATTTTTAGCGAACAGGGAGAGCCTGCGCACTTGCTGGTCTGGTCTTATGGACCTAATGGACGGCAAGAAACTCGAGGACGAGAGCTTGCCAAAAGAGTGGCTTATATCACACCAGAAAAACTATTTATGGGAGATGACGTAGGGATTGTTCGAGTGTTGTCACCTAAGTTATTGGCAAGAGAGAAGAAACAGGTCCCTATCGAAAATTAGGTCATTCCAGCGCCTTCTGGACTTAAGTTTAGAACCAATGATTCAACCTCATCTTCGGTAAAATTCATCAAGATTTCCTTTTTTTGCACCGATTTACTATTTGTGAAAGAAAAGAAATCTCAAACTTTTATAGTAAAATCGCTGACCCTGCATTTAGGATGGATCCTTCTTCTCTCTGGATGCTCGTCGTTGACTCACAGAGAAGGTGGATTTTTTAAGAACTCCACACTTTCTAACCTCAATCCGGCTCCGCACTCGCTTTCTCCCACTGTGGCTCCTTCGGGACAAGAAATTGTTGACCCTTTATTTATGAGAAGCCAAGCGGATTATCACTTCACGGTTGCTGAGGCTTTGAGTTTAGAGGGCGAAAAGGCAAAAGCGATCGAAGAATTTAAACTGACATTGGTATACGATCCCAAGTCTGTTGAGGTTCGGTTAAGGCTTGCAAAAGAATATGTCCGAATAGGTTTGTTAAGTGAAGCCATCGAACAAGCAGAGGCTGCAATCCACTTGGACCCAGGTCAACTGGAAGGGCATATGCTTCTAGGAAGTCTTTATTCTTCTTTGAAAATGTATGACCAAGCCTTGGTTCAATATAAAATTGTCATCGAGATCGATAACACTCACGATCAGGCAGCCGTTTTAATAGGAGCCGTACTGGCGGAGCAAAAGAAATTTGATGAAGCGGAGAAGTATTTTGACAAGGTAGCACAAAACCCCAAAAACAAGACCCCCTATTTGGCCCATTACTATAAGGCGAAAATTCGTGAAGAAAGAGGGCCAGAATATTTTAAAAAAGCAATTGAGTCTTATAGCAGATCGATCAGCTTAAGTCCTCGTTCAGAAAAGCCTGTGATTGGTTTAGCACAGCTTTACATTCGAATGGATCAAGAAAAGCGAGCAGAGAGATTGGTCAATTCCTTTGAACAAAAATTTGGTCCCACCCAACAGGGGGCCCAATTTTTAAGTAAGATCTACTTGGAACAAGAAGAGTACGACAAAGCTTACAAGCAACTTGAAATTTTAGAAGGCTTCGAAGAAGAAAATCTAAACCTCAAAGTGAAAATGGCTCTAATATTGATTGAAAAGAAAAAATACACACAAGCTGTTACAAAGCTCGAGCAAATTCTTTCAGTGGCCCCGGAATCGGACAAGATTAGATTTTATCTCGGCGCGGTCTATGAAGAGATAAAAAATGCCAAGCTTGCCATTGAAAATTTTGAAATGATCCCCTCTTTTAGCAGTTACTACGGCGAAGCCGTGATTCATACAGCCCATCTTTATAAGGGCATGAAGAATATGAAAAAGGCGAGAGAGACCATCGAAAACGCTATTGAACAAAAAGATGGAATGCCGGAGTTCTATGCCTTTTACGCTTCTATTTTAGACGAAATGAGAGATTATAAAGTAGCGATCGCTATGTTGACAAAGGCTGTAGAAAAATTTCCGACACACACACAATTGCGATTTTATCTTGGCTCCATGCATGATCGAGTAGGTGATAAAAAGAAAACTGTCGATGAAATGAAACGAGTTGTTGCAATTGACGACGAACACGTGCAAGCCCTTAATTTTCTAGCTTACACATATGCGGAGTTGGGTGAAAATTTAGAAGAAGCAAAGAGTTTGGCGGAAAAGGCCCTCAGCCTCAGTCCAAATGATGGATATATTTTAGATACGATGGGTTGGGTGTTGTTTAAAAACGGTGAAAATACGGAAGCCATTCGCTATTTAGAGGCCGCTTTTCGACATAAGCAAGATGAGAGTGTGGTTGCAGAACACTTAGGTGATGCGTATTATAGATCTGAACTAGCTGAAAAGGCGAAGGTCATGTATCAGAAAGCGGCTGCCTTGGAAACAGATCTTGGCAAAAAGGCGCGCATCAGGGAGAAAATTTTTGCAATCACGAATCAGATCAAATGGACTCAGTTCACTGCTAAGAAACCGCTTCGCCAACCAGCTTCCATCACTCCTGAAACGGAGCCTGTTCAAAACCCTTAAAAAATTATGCGTAGTAATTTTAGTTTCAACACTGTCTTTGTTCACACTGATTGGATGTCAGACATCGGGACCTTTAAAATATAATAATATTCAACGCGGTTCATGGACAACACGCATTTTGGTGCGGGATAAAAAGAAAAACAAATCGTTTATCGTAAATGTTGATCTAAAAGCCGAATCTTCCGGAAATCTAAGAATGGATGCTACATCCAGTTTTGGACAGCACCTAGCAAGCCTTGTCATTCTAAATGAAGGGATGAGCTATATTGTGGTTCCTCAGAAAAAATACTATCAAGGAAAGTTAGAAAGCTCCGCTCTTAAAAGAGCGATAGGTGTCAGTTTAGATCCAAAGTTGCTATTTAATTTGATTTTTGAACAAGCCCCACAAACCAAAGATTGGTCGTGCGCAAAAGACAAGAAGGGCTATCTGGTCGATTGCAGAAATTTAAAAGACAAAACGGTCATTGTATGGAAAAACAGAGACGCCAGTCGTAAGCTTGTTACTGTAGAACATCCCCGCGCATCGATCCAACTGAATTTTGCAAACTTCGATCCGGAATTCAAACCGACAGAAAAAACGTTCGCACTAAAAGTTCCACCATCTTTTAAACGCATCCGCTAAGGACAATCTTTTTTCGAAGAAATAAAATTCATTCAACCTTGATTTTGATTTTGCTCTTATTCTTGTCTATTTGGAGCTCTGCCAAGCGTGAAGCGTTCGCCCGCAGGGCGATGGCAGCAAAGCAGGAGCTGTGCTACAAATAGACAAGAATAAGAGCAAAATCAAAATCAAGGTTGAATGAATTTTATTGTTTCAAAAAGAGATTTCCGATCCGACAAACCAGACTTATGTCGGGAAAATCATATTTCGACAACATTTCCCTTATAAAATTCCTTAATAGTTTTCGGAAGAATATTTGATTTTCGACTCTAGGAAGGTCCTATTTTGATTTTGAAGTAAGTTCTAAAAATCGGTTAATAGAAAGCAAAAAAAAAGCAGATAAATCAAGGCTTTGTTTCTTGGCAAGCCATTGTTCTCCGTCGAAAAAATTGGCATAATTTAATGAGATGGTTAATCCATCGTTCAGGGCATTTAAATAGGAGGAATCATGTCCAATAGTTCAGGCGGAACAAATTTTCAGGAGATGTTAAAAACATGGCAGAACAATGGTCTTTATCAGGATCTGACATGGACTGGTTCTTTTAATGATTATTTAAATCTCGTAAAGAGAAATCCAAAAATCACGCGCAACGCTTTCCAAAGAATGTATGACATGATTATGGAAGCGGGAATCGATAAGTACACCGATGTTAAAAAAGAAATGATCCACTACAAATTTTTTGATGATACAGCTAATTCTGGAAAAGATGCTGTGTTTGGTTTGGACATCTCTTTGATGAAACTCGTTAATGTTCTTAGATCTGCCGCCCTCGGATATGGAACGGAAAAACGTGTGATTCTTCTTCATGGTCCTGTCGGAAGTGCAAAGTCAACGATCTGCAGAATGTTAAAGAAAGGACTGGAAGCTTATTCAAAATCAGAACACGGTGCTATGTATACTTTCGAATGGGTCGATGAAGGAGGCGAGCACGAGGAAATTTTTGGAAAGGGTATTCGCATTTTTCCAAGTGCCATGCATGAAGAACCTTTGTTGTTAATTCCACAAGAGTCTCGAAATCGAATGTCTGAAGAGTTAAACCGTGGTTTAAAAACGGACTTCAGAATAAAAATCATTGGTGAACTCTGCCCGCCAAGCCGCTATATCTTCCAAGCCTTAATGGAAAAATACAGGGGTGATCTTGATAAGGTTTTCTCTCATGTCCGCGTGAAGCGATTGGTTTTAAGCGAGGCCGATCGAATCGGAATTGGAACTTTCCAGCCCAAAGATGAAAAAAACCAAGATAGTACGGAGCTGACTGGAGACCTGAATTACAAAAAAATTGCCGAGTATGGTTCAGATTCAGATCCGCGTGCGTTTAATTTTGACGGAGAGTTTAACGTTGCTAACCGCGGTATGATCGAGTTTGTTGAGGTGTTGAAATTAGACGTCGCCTTTTTATATGACTTATTGGGTGCTTCTCAAGAACATCGCGTGAAGCCTAAAAAGTTTGCACAAACGTTCATTGATGAAGTGATTATCGGTCATACGAACGAACCTGAGTTTCGTAAGCTTGAAGAAAATGAATTTATGGAAGCCTTAAGAGATCGAACAGTTAAAATCGACATTCCTTACATTACGAAACTTGATTATGAGTCACAAATTTATCGAAAAGATTTTGGGCCGGAAAAACTGCGCGGTATCAGCATCGCTCCGCATACAATTGAAGTGGCTGCGATGTGGGCTGTGATGACTCGATTGGAAAAGCCCAAAAAAGCCAACTTGACTCGTTTGCAAAAAATGAAATTGTATAACGGCAAACTTTTGCCTGGGTATACTGAGGACAATATAAAGGAGCTTCGTAAAGAAACCAATCGTGAAGGATTAGAGGGAATTTCCCCTCGTTATATTCAAGATAAAATTTCTAATGCCATTGTTGTCGCTCAACAATCAAACGGCGGTTCAGTAAATCCGTTTTTAATTATGAAAGAATTGGGAGCAGGCCTGAAGGCTCACTCGCTAGTCAGTAATGAGAAAAAACAGGACTTTTTAGACTTGTTAAATGTAGTGCGCCAAGAATACGAAGAGATCATTAAAGCGGAAGTTCAAAGAGCCATCAGTGCTGATGAGGGAGCGCTTCAAAGACTTTGTGGAAACTACATCGATAACCTTAAAGCGTACACCCAAAAAGAAAAAGTACGAAACCCTTTCACAGGACAAGATGAGGAACCCAATGAGCGGCTTATGAGATCCATTGAGGAAAAAATTGATATTCCGGATTCTCGTAAAGATGATTTTAGAAGTGAGATTATGAATTTCATTGGGGCGCTTTCCCTAGAAGGCAAAAAGTTTGATTACAAAACCAACCATCGATTGCATAAAGCATTAGAGCGTAAGTTGTTTGAGGACCAAAAAGATAGCATTAAGTTGAGCACTCTGGTGACGGCAACGGCGGACAAAGAGACCCAAGAGAAAATCGATATAGTAAAAACGCGGCTTATTAAAGAGTTTGGCTATGATGAAATTTCGGCGTCAGATATTCTTGAGTATGTCTCGGGCATATTTGCTCGTGGAGATGTAAAGGATAAAAACTAAGGCGAGGCAGAATGGGAATTGAAGAGGACCACAGACGGTTTCAAGACATAGTTCGAGGGCGAATCAAACGCCATTTCAAGAAGTATGTCACTCAAGGGGAGATGATTGGCAAGCGGGAGAACGACTTTGTCAAAATTCCCATTCCCTCCATTGAATTACCAAAGTTTAAATATGGCCCCAAGCAACAAGGGGGCGTGGGCCAAGGCTCGGGAGACCCGGGCGATTCTATGCAAGGACAACAGGGCGACGGAAGTGGGGAAGCCGGGAATTCGCCTGGCGAGCACGTCTTGGAATTGGAACTCTCTTTAGAAGAGTTAGCGGATATACTAGGGGAACAGTTGGAACTTCCTCGCATTGAACCTAGGGGGAACCGAAAAATAAGTTCGGTCTCTAATAAGTATTCGGGAAGAGCTCCTGTCGGCCCGAACTCGTTATTAAACTTTAAAGCGTCCTATAAAGAAGCACTCAAGCGCTCAATCGCCATTGGAGAATACGACGAACAAGACCCCATAATTGTTCCAATTCGAAAGGACTTGCGATTTCGATCTGTTAAACCGACGCAAATGCCTCAGTCAAATGCCGTTGTCATTTATATGATGGATGTCTCGGGATCAATGGGTGACGAGCAAAAAGAGATTGTTCGTCTAGAAAGTTTTTGGATTAATACCTGGCTAAAGCGAAACTACAAGGGCCTTGAGACACGATTTATCATCCATGATGCTGCTGCCAAAGAAGTTGACGAGAATACTTTTTTTCGAACGAGTGAGTCTGGAGGGACTCTTATAAGCTCCGCATACAAACTCTGTCAGGAGATTATTGAAGCAGACTATCCGGTGAGTGAGTGGAACATTTATCCATTTCATTTTTCTGACGGTGACAATTGGAGCGGAGAAGACACCCGAATATGTATGACTTTATTAAAAGAGTATTTTTTTCCAAGAGTAAATATGTTTGGCTATGGTCAGGTCGAGAGCAAATACGGTAGCGGTCAGTTTCTTAAAGACCTTGAGAAGGTCTTTCCTGATGAAGAGTCCCTTATTGTTAGTAAGATTGAAAGTCGTGATAAGATCTTAGATTCTATTAAAGATTCTCTAGGGAAGGGGAGATAAATGGGCAAGCTAACCCCTGAATTGGAGAAACATCGTCTTCAGATTAAAAAGATTGCTGAAGATTCTGGTTTAGATTTCTTTGAAACCATTTTTGAACTCGTTTCGTATAAAGAGCTGAATAAAATAGCGGCCGGTACTGGCTTTCCGGTTAGGTATCCTCACTGGAAATTTGGGATGGATTATGAACAGCTCTCCAAGGGGTACGAGTATGGATTGTCAAAAATTTATGAGTTAGTGATCAATACCGATCCTTGCTATGCCTACTTGATGGAGGGCAATGAAGTCATCGATCAAAAGCTGGTTATGGCACATGTGTTTGGTCACTGTGATTTTTTTAAGAACAACCAATTCTTCTCAAAGACCAACCGTAAAATGATGGATGCGATGGCCAATCATGCCATCCGTGTCAGACGCTACATCGATCAATATGGGATTGAAGAGGTCGAAAGCTTTATCGATGCTTGCCTCAGTTTGGATAATCTGATCGATCGTTTTAGTGTCTATAAGTCTATTGAAATCACTGATGAATCACCAAACAGAGCGAAAGAAAACCGCTTTGATGAAGAAGCTCTTGCTCCAGGTCGTTTTAAAGTCAGTCGTCGATATATGGAATCATATATCAACCCTCCAGAAGCCATTGAAGAAGCAGAACGTCTTAGAAAGGAAAGAGAAGCCCATGCGATTTTTCCAAGAAAGCCCGAAAAAGACGTTTTAAAATTTCTGATTGAAAATGCTCCTTTGGCTCCATGGCAACAGGATATTTTATCCATCATCAGGGATGAAGCCTATTATTTTGCCCCTCAGGGAATGACTAAAATTATGAATGAGGGTTGGGCTTCTTATTGGCATGCAAAGCTGATGACGGAACAGATTATGAATTCGAGTGAAATCATCGACTTTGCAGATAGGCATAGTGGTACAATGGCAATGGCTCCGAATGGTTTTAATCCTTATAAGATCGGAATTGAGCTTTTTCGCAAAATTGAAGATCGATGGAATAAGGGGCAGTTTGGACCCGAATGGGATTCTTGCGATAATCTTGCAGAAAAGAAAGTCTGGAATACAAATGCGATGAAGGGTCGAGAAAAAATATTTGAAGTTCGCCGTAACATGAATGATGTCATGTTTATAGATGAGTTTTTAACGGAAGAGTTCTGCGTTGAAAATAAAATGTTTGTTTACAAATTCAACAAACAGACCAATCAATTTGAAGTGGATACAAAAGATTTTAAGGCGATCAAAGCAAAGCTTTTATTTCAGCTTACCAATTTCGGGCAGCCCACGATCAGTGTTGTGGACGCTAATTTTGAAAATCGTGGGGAACTTCTTTTAGGACATGTCTTTGAGGGGATTGAATTACAGCCCGACTATATGGAAGCGACCATGAAGAACCTTCAGGGTATTTGGCGTCGTCCGGTGAATCTGGCGACAGTAATGGATGGTGAAGGTCGGATATTCCGTTTTGATGGCAAAAAGTTCACCAGCGTTTCTATTTCTGAATTATCAAATGAAGAAGCGAAAGCCAAAGACGAGAAGCAAGAGTCAAAATCATCTTAAAAACTATAAACGGCGCCCTTTTATCTGCAATTAAAGGGAGCTGTTTATAAAAAGCAAAAAAAAAGTGACGTTCCCCCCGGAACGTCACTTGCGGCAACCTATAATCAGGCATTTGGAATCCCCCTAGCAAGCTGCCTCATCGCCTTTTCGGCTTCGGCTTAGATTCCCTGGTTGCCTTCGAAGACCCCCCGTCTTCTTGTTGACGACGTTATAGAAAAAGTTTTGCTATACGTAAAGAACATAAAGCGAATACTTGTGATAACATTTTGTTATAAGTGAGTATAAACGGTAATAATATTATGCCCTTAGAAAATCTTATAGCTCCTCTAAGATGAGCTCCTCAACAGCTTTTATTTGAGTTTCAGACAGGTCTACACCTTTGTCGGGCTCTATTCTAACTAACCAACTTTCCCCATAAGGATCATCAAGCAAGGTGTCTGGGTTTTCTATAAGGATATCGTTGACTTCGATGATAGTTCCAGAAAAAGGAGAATAGAGATTGATACTTGATTGTTCACCAATCACTTCGCCAAAACTACGGTCTGACCCGACATAGCTGTCCACTTCAGGAAGCTGAATCTCAGTGAGTGGTGTGATCTCATCTAAGGCCTCTTCATGAACCCCGATAACAAAAGATCCATCTTCAATTTCAATCCAGTGACTTTCTAAAAAAGTAATCATTCAATTCCTAATTTGTCTTACGAACACGTCTACAGTTCTACTCTTCCAGCTTGCCCTTATTCTCATTAAAATCAAGTGGATTGTTGGACTAGCTGAGTATGAGCCTTGTCATTGGACTTCACTAATTTAAAGTAAAATGGAAAGGCCTCCAAAGAAGCCATTTGGTTTCAAAATCAAAACATCATAAAGAAAACAAACAGCACCCTTTAATTGCTAATGAAATTTCAGATCACTTAAAAGTCGTCATGTGAATGTACGAAGATCACATACATTTAGCGAAGGGCGCTGCTTACGGTTTTCTAAAAATTCGAGAACTTTTCTAAATCGTTCTATCAATAGTTGTTTGCTTTTATCGACGTTGATCCACTCTTATCTCTTGCAGAGATCTTAGTAAAAGCGATTGGCTCTCTTAGTTTAACCCATAGGATCTGTTCTGAAAAAATAGAATCAAATTCTCAAAGCAAGACCAGAAGGGAATTAAAGAATAAAATAATGCTCCGTTGTGCAAGAAAAAAAAAAAAAAAATTTTTTTTTAGTTAGTTTTGTGGCGAATTGCTCAATG
>JAGRAG010000020.1 GCA_020435025.1 Bdellovibrionales bacterium
CCTTAAATATTGATCCATAACTAAAGATGCACATCAAAACCGGTAAAAAATCGGTTTAAATTAGACTCTCCGCTTTTCTGTTTTCAAACCAATCCACGTATTTCCTATCACGGATAAAAAAATCACTGCCATACCAAATAGAGATGTCATGGTGACTTCTTCAGAAAAACCAAACCAACCCACGAGAGCGGCGATGGCAATTCCTAAGTAATTTACAATTGAAACTTTTGAAGCTTGTTCCATCTTATAAGATTTCGTCATAAAAACTTGCGCAATTTGCGTAAATAGTCCCAAAAGTATGATAAATCCCCAATCCTCTCCGTTTGGAGTCACCCAATAGATCCATGTAAACGGAAACAAAAGCGGGAGGGTGACTAGCGGAAAGTAGAAAACGATGACCAGCTCATGTTCGCTCTTTCTTAAATGCCGAACGAGATTATAAGCAATTCCAGACCCCACTGCCGAAAGCAAACCTATCCCAAAAGGAACCAGTGCCACACTGTGATCCAATCCCTTAACAAAAAGAACTCCTATAAATGCAAAAAGAAAAAAGAACCACTGAATCGGCAGCGCTTTTTCCTTTAAAAATAGAGAGGCAATTATAAGAGTGGTCATTGGCGACAAGTACTGGATCTTGACTGCCGTAGCGAGAGGAATTTCTTGAATGGTGTAAAAGTATCCGCAAAGTGCTAACGTACCTGCAAATCCCCTAAAGAAAAGACCTTTCCTATTCTTGCCCCACAACGAAAGCTTGCTTCTTTTTATCGCCCAAAAAGTAAGAACAAATGAGATCAAAGAACGAAAAAAAACTAACTCAAAAAAAGGAATATGGGAAAGATACTTAACGCAAACATGAGTGACAGAAAAAGAAAGTACGGAGACGAGCATAAATAACAGGCCTTTGCTCGTTTTTAACCTCCGTGAAACTCACGTTACACACACCTACTTCAAAAAAAAAATCTCCTTAGCAAAACCAAGGAGACTTTTTCTCTTTTCTTATCCAGAAGGACTTTAAAACTACTTTGAACGTCCGTACTTTCTTTTAAATCGCTCTGCGCGACCTTCCGCATCGGCAACCCGTTGTTTACCTGTATAAAAAGGGTGCGATTGACTTGAAATATCTGTTTTAAAGACAGGATACTCTTTGCCATCTTTCCAGGTGATCGTGTCTTTTGTCTTCATCGTCGACTTCGTCAAAATCGCAAAATCACAGGATAGATCTTGAAAAACTACATCTCTTACTTCGGGGTGTATTCCTTGTTTCATATCTAATTCCAGCTTCTAAGTTTAGGTTATTCATACGGTTTCTAAAACAAGCCAGGAACTTAACACTTCTCGCCAGAGATGGCAATATCTGACGTTGAAAAAGTAAATCTCTCCACTATCATCATAACTATATAAAATTATTAGCTATTTTTGTAAGTAACTTTTCCTATTCGACCTCGTATCTCATTGTGAATAGGCTGGGATAGGAGAAATTGGCTAGACAATTTTTAGGAAAATTTTAAACTCTGTCGTGAGGACGCTCTGGGAGGTCCGAAATGGTAAATATTTTTTTGGCTTTTTTATTGATAGGCTCTACCAATCTATATGGTGAGTCCAAGGCGAGTGCGACAGAGGATAAAACAGTGGCAAAAGAGCAATCAACTTCAAAAAATTTAGAAAAGGCCGTCTTTGCAGGTGGCTGCTTTTGGTGCATGGAACCCGCGTTTGATATCGTTAAGGGCGTACATAAGACCTATTCCGGTTATATAGGGGGAAATAAAAAAAATCCCAGTTATGAGGAGGTGTCTTCCGGATCCACTGGACACACGGAGGCCTTAGAGGTCCACTATGATCCCAAAGTGGTTTCCTACAGAGAACTCGTCGATGTTTACTGGACAACCATGGACCCCACAGATGCAAAAGGCCAATTTGTTGATAGAGGGACACAGTACCGGCCGGGGATTTTTTATTATACTGAAGAGCAAAAAAAGATAGCGGAACAGTCTAAGCAAGAACTTACAGATAAAAAGGTTTTCGACAAACCCATTGTCGTAGAAATCACTCAAGCTGGTACATTTTTTCCAGCAGAAGAGTACCACCAAGACTATTACAAAAAAAATCCGATTCGCTACAAACTTTATAGATTCAATAGTGGCCGTGACAAATTTCTGGAAAAGTTCTGGAAAAAGAAATCGAAGTAATCGGAAGATCGGCCCCTCCTTAATTGCGAGTGAACTCCTTTTAAAGATTTCAAACTGCACCCTTTAAAAGGAATTCATTCGCAATTAAGGGAGGGGGACCGACCAAAAATTGATCATTTCTTGAAGTTTCTACGTAGCTTTTACCAATCTCATAGAAGATGAGAGTTAAAAATTCCGTGCTTTTCCCCTTTTACAAAACAGATCGAGTATAACGGAACTAGCTTTTAGTAATCTTGGAGGGAGTATTATGAAAAAGCCTATGTTAGTTTCATTTTTATTTTTACTCACATCAACCACCGGCGCCGAACCCAACAGGGTTCAACCGGGAAATTGGTCACAGATAGAGTGGCAGCAATCTATAAAAAGCGTTCCATTAGAAGTTTTCAACCAATCTGACAACATGGAAGCTCTGATGCTCATGAAAATGACCCCAGAACAATATCAGCAAGCTATGTGGTTTAAGGATCACCCTGAAGATTCCTGTAAAGAGGCCGATTGGACGCAAGTAGAATGGTGGTGTGAAGCCCATCGTGAAAACCAATCACAATACAAAGCCATGAAAGAAAAAGCTGACTGGCAAGAGTGGCGTCATCGGTAAAAAGGGACAGAAGTCCCTTTTTACGCTTCCGCTCCTAATTCAGAGTCATCGTCTTCAAGGTGGTCATCAGCCCCTTTGTCACTTTTTTTATAAACTTCTATTTTAGCAGGATCAGGCGCTAAAATAGTAAACATGAAGCGCCCTTCTTTCTTTGGGGCCGCTTCGACCGCCGAAAGAGGCTCCAACATTTTGATCACTTTTTCTAAAACCTGCAGTCCCAGGTCTTGGTGAGCCATCTCTCGACCTGAGAAACGCAAGTTCACTTTGACCTTACTGCCATCTAATAAAAAGCGAGTGGCATGTTTCATTTTAACCTGTAGATCGTGCTCATCTGTTCTGGGGCGAACCTGTATCTCCTTAATAGAGATGACGGCCTGTTTTTTCTTTGCGGCTACGGTCTTCTTTTTATTTTCGTACTTCCATTTACCGTAATCCATAATTTTGCAGGTGGGTGGCTTCGCTTGAGCGGCCACTTCAATCAAATCTAAACCTGCATCTTCAGCCAAAGACAATGCCTGTGGAACTGACATAATTCCAGCCATCTCGCCATTCTCATTAATCACCCGTACTTCGGATGCGACTATCTCTCTATTTACACGGTATCCAGAATCTCTTTCTGGCTTTCCTCCCCGTCTCGTTTTAGTTCCTCGAATCTTTTTTCTCCTGGTTCTGTTAAACTTACCTTCCCATCACAAGCTTATAAAGCCCATGATCTTGTATTAAAATTATAATCCGTTAAAACTCTGCCGTCACTTCTTGCGATTGAGTCTTCGTTTCAAGCAAATAAGGACTCACTAATGTTCTGGACCGGTTCTCTGTGACGACCGTATGAACAAATTCTTTCAACTTAACGCCATATTTTGTATCACCATTACGCAATCTAATAGAAACTGTTCCGTTTTCTTTTTCCTTATCCCCAATAATTAACATATATGGAGTTTTAAGAAGTTGGGCTTCCCGAATCTTGTAACCCAATTTTTCAGAACGATCATCCAAATGAACGCGAAGGCCCTCGCTATGTAAGGCCTCATATATTTCTTGGCAATACTCTTGCTGATGATCTGTTACATTTAAAATTCGAACCTGAGTCGGTGCCAACCACATCGGTAAGTGACCGGCCGTGTGTTCTAAGTAGACTCCTATAAATCTCTCAAGAGATCCTAAAATCGCTCGATGAAGCATAACGGGAGCGTGATCCGCATTGTCTTCACCTTTGTACTTTAAAGAAAAGGCTTCGGGCATATTAAAGTCACACTGTAATGTTCCCAACTGCCAATCTCTTTTAAGTGCATCAACAAACATAATATCTAGCTTGGGACCATAAAAGGCCCCGTCTCCTGGATTCACTTCATACTTCAAATTCATTTTTTCAAGGGCTGATCTCAATGCGCCTTCGGCCTGATCCCATATCTCATCAGACCCCATGCGCTTTGCCGGACGTGTTGAAAGATAAATGCGATATTCCGTCATTCCAAGTTTTTGATAGACTTCCGCAAGTAACTTCATAAAAGACTGAATCTCTTCCTGCATCTGTTCCATTGTACAAAAAATATGAGCATCATCTTGGCAAAAAGAGCGAACTCGAGTCAGACCATGCATCACGCCGCTACGTTCGTTACGATGAAGCCGACCAAAATCGGCAATTCTTAAAGGAAGATCTCGGTAAGAATGTTTGTCCATAGAATAAAGGACACAATGGCCAGGGCAGTTCATCGGTTTTACAGAGAAATCCCTTTCATCAATCTGAGAAAAGAACATATTCTCACGATAGTTTTCGTAGTGTCCTGACTGGTGGTAAAGATCAACATCAAAAATTTGTGGAGTGATCACCTCTCCATAACCATACTTTCGATATTTGTCCCTCATAAAATCAACCAGCTGATTGTAAATTACCGACCCCTTGGCCGTAAAAAAAGGAGCTCCAGGGCTTAACTGATTAAAGTGAAAAAGTCCCAAGTCTTTTCCTAATTTTCTGTGATCTCGTTTTTTCGCCTCTTCCAAATTATGAAGATACTCTTTCAATTCCTTTTTATCGGCAAAGGCTGTTGCATAGATCCTTTGAAGTCTTTCTCTGTTTTCATCACCCCGCCAATACGAACCTGCAAGGCTTAAAATTTTCACAGCTTTGATTTGTCCCATATGCTGAACATGAGGCCCTCGGCAAAGATCAAACCAATCTTCTCCAGAAAAATAGATCCCCACTTGGTCGGTTTTTAGATCTTCAATCAGCTCAACCTTAAATCGCTCTCCCATCTCTCGAAACCGCTTTATCGCCTGATCTGAACTCCAGTCTTCTCGTCGAATGGGAGCCGCCGCTTTGATGACTTTTTTTAATTCCTCTTCTATTTTTTCCAAACACTCAGGCGTGAAAGTCCTCTCCGTATCAAAATCATAGTAAAATCCAGAATCAATCACGGGACCAATTGTGACTTTCACTTCTGGCCAAAGATTTTGTACGGCTTGGGCCATAGCGTGCGCTGCGGAATGACGAATCACTTCAAGTCCTTCGGCACTTCGAGCGGTTACAATACTAAGGCGCGTTCCGTCTTTTAATTGAGTACGAAGGTCGATGACTTCTTTTTGGCCATTAATTTGCCCACCCACCGTATCTTGAGCCAATCGGCTGCCAATAGATTCAGCCACCTCTAAAACTGTTGGATTATGATCAAAGACTTTTACAGATTCATCGGGAAGAGTGATTCGAACTTCTGGCATTGTACCTTTTTTGACGGTTCTCCGCTATTGTCTAACAGATTAATTATATTCATGTTTCCTGGGCAAAACCATTTTTACCCCTAAGCCCTCATATTTATCGCAATTTCTAACGCCCTGTCAATCGGTCCTCCGCGCAATTCGGCCATGATTAACTGCTAAAATCAACCGACCGATGTTGGGTTCCTTGCGTCAAAGCCACTTATAATCTAAAAGACTCGAAGACATGATGATTTCACAATTTCACCGCCTTATTTTATTGAGTTATCTTCTTTTCCCAACATGTTCCGTTTTTGGGTATGAACTGTCAGAAATTCAAAAAGACATTCACCAAATTATAAAACAAGCAAAATTAGATGATCTACAAGTTCATATTTCGACACAAATGCCCTCCAGTACAAAGCACATCGTCCAGATTCATTGCGAAGGAAATAAGCTGAATTTGCGAGTCTCTGCAAACAATTTTGAAACACCGTCCACGATTTATTATGGACTTCACAAATTAGGTTTTTTATTTCCTCACCCTAGAGTTCAAATTCACCCGACAAGAGCTATTCTGTTTTCTCAATGTGGCAAGACCTTTCAATGGACTCCGCGTTTTAAATATCGCGGATTTCACTTACACACTCAACATCCTAGTGAATGGGTCCACGGTTTTTTCGGAGAAGCCTCGCAGATTCCCCTTGAAACCGTTCGCTGGATGGCGCGAAATTCACAAAATGTGATGCAAGTGCAGATGATTCGAGGCTCCTGGGGCGAGCTACAAAAGCGCTTTCAACCAGCTATGCGCTTAGCCAAAAAACTCGGCCTATATTTTGGTCAATCCTATAGCTTTGCCCTTCAGCAACAAAAGAGTTTTAAGCTGATCCCTTTTTGGTCTTCCTTATTGGGAATCTCTAGTGAAAAATACTTAAAAGAGAACTTAAATCGAGTCTTAAATACCTTTAACCCCGACTTTGTTACCTTGGAGCTGGGCACTTCCGAATTCACTTCGACAAATTTCCACCGCACCCTCAGATGGATCAATCTAGCCGCATCACAAGTACGCGATAAAGAAAAAAAAATATTCATTAAAGTTCATGTATCTGGAGGACAACATGATCCTAAATACGGAAATTTCAACTTTCTTCCCCAGTGGGCAGAGAGTGATGTTGGAGTCTTGCCTCATACGGTTATGTTTTATGGATTGAATGACAAGATGGCACCCATATATGGACAAAAAAATTTTCAGTTCATTCTTGATTTCATTAAGAAAGTCCAGGGCACCCGACCTCTTTGGTACTACCCAGAAACCTCTTATTATATAGGCTTAGACATCGACATTCCCTTATTCTTGACAGACTATCTTGTGGCTCGCTCTGATGACATGGATACAATAGAAAAATTGGGTGTGGATGGGCACATCACCTTTTCCACGGGTCAGGAATTGGGTTATTGGTTAAAAGATTGGACGGTGGCCCTGCTTTCATTTAAAGATTATCAAGGACAGGCCAACATCGGGCTCCGTCTCCTTGGTGAAGACCTGAATGTTTGGAGAGAGATTGTTCACTTTCAGACGAAGTATTTTAAAGATAAACAACTGATTCAACTTTTAAGCACCTCCAATTTCCAAGATGAAATTCCCTTTCTAGAACAGATTCACACGCGTCATCTTATTCGAGATCTTAAAGATCAACCTAAAGTTCTTCAATCGGAAATTCATCTTCTTGAAGAAGCCATTCATAATCGCCCCCAAATCACAGCCATTAGAAATCAAGAACTCAAGCAACTCCTCGAGGTCACATGGCTGAGGATGGATCATGCTTTAGCCTTAAGAAAAACCATTGCTGGACTTAAGACGAAAGAGCCAAAGGCTTTCCGAACAGAAGCTGAACGGATTCTTAGTTCCTACGTTGCCACGTTTAATCGCTACCCTGAGGCTTTTATATTTCAACCGAACGACAATCCAACAAGTTACAAGTTTGGATACGGGTGGACGGCGAGAAACCTTTATTACTGGGAGCGTGAAGAACGGATTGTTCAAGAAAATCGCAAAAATCCATTTTTTATGAACGCTCTTTATAATCCAATCCACCTTCTTTTTTGAGCGGTTTTCAAACAACACCAAAACCTATACTAGATCCTATATTTAATATTGGGATGTACACCACCGAGCCCTTCTCCTGCTCTGTTTCATCCTCGGAATGAGATAAAAAGAAGAGCCAATTAGGGCCAATTTAGAGTTCTCAACTGACGGAATTTGGCAGACCCTGTAGGCCTTTCAATCGGCCATTTCCATTTTACTTTCTTAAATGCAATATATTGGCTTACGAACTCTATGAGACTAATAATAGACTTCCATAAATTGTTGAAATGACTGGACCCACTTGGTCTCCTTCTTGCTTAAGAGGCAGTCTTAGAACTATTAAAACTATGAGGTCATCTTATGAAAGTACGCGGGATTCTCTGCTCTTTGTTGTCCATATTCTACTTTTTATCGCCAAGCACTGCACTGGGAAACCCGTCTCTGACCGAGTTGGCACCGACTAGAACGACAAACCCGATCTTTCTAACAGCCCCACAAGCCCAATTTCTTTCTCAGATCTTAAGACAAATCTCCGAAGCCAATTCTAACTACACACAAGGCAATTTTTCAACAGCTCGGCAGCTCGCCCAGGCTATACTTCAAAATATTGAATTGAGTTCTTATCTTCAAGCTGATGCTAAAGCTCTTTTAAGAGATCAGATTCAAAATTTTCAAACCCAGATTGCCAATCAGCCTGATTGCCGTGTTGGTTTTAGTCAAGGCTGTCAGCCTTTATCCAATGATATTTTCTTACTCGCCGCCATGGCGACTTTAAAGGGAGTAGACCAGAGCATCAATGTTGCTGGAAATCCTCCACCCGTTGTTCCCCTCCCAACTACACCTGTGGGACCTAATCAGCCACTCCCGATCAATCCCATCGGCTCTAATCCTGGATTTCCCGGAGGAGGAAGTGGCGGTATTACATTACCTGTCATGCCAACCCCTGGAATCGGGGTTCCCACAAATCCTATTCAACCCGGTTTTCCGACTTTTCCGGGAACCTTTGTACCTCGCTACGGTCAAGAACCTCTTCCTATAATGGACGACATTATGGAAAGTGTTCTTAAGGCTATGGGAGTCTTGGATATTGATTACGCCG
>JAGRAG010000001.1:0-8211 GCA_020435025.1 Bdellovibrionales bacterium
CGGACACGACGGATAATGACTTTTTTTCTTTCCGTAGGAGCAGGAGCCGAGGTGACACCCATTTCACCCCTTAAGAACTTGGAAATGGAAACCAGTTGCTGTCGTTTTTGCCACTCTTCTTCGCTTAATTCTGTTTGGCTTTTTTGATCGATTTGCAAAACATTGGTTCTCCAAGAGGGCCAACCACCTTCAACGATCATCGGATGAAATCCTTTTTCAAATAACGCCTTGGCCAAATTTTTTGCCTCGTCGCTTTGTTCCGCGAAAACCAACGGCGTTTTGCCTCTTACCAATAAGGAGACATCCAATTTCTTTGAGGCATCAACAACCTGTGAGATAAAAGAATTGGCTAACTCGCCTTCATGACTTGCACTTAAAAACATGTGTTGAGCCGATTCTTCAATGATCCATTGTGCGACTTGTTCGGCACGGACAGTCGGAAAAGTATATTCCGTCAGATTTTTTTCGGGGCCTTTAATGGTGAAAGCCATAATGATGCCTACGACTAAAAAAAGATACATGGGTTTGGGGATCTGGAAGCTTTTCATGACGGACCTCCTGAGTGAGCCATTTTCTTTTCCACCCACTCGGAAAAGAAAAACATTGCCAAAGCAAAGCAGATCACCAATAAAGCAACGACTCCGGGTGTGAGACCAAAAAACTCTGGTAAAGTCGCTCGCGATCCCATAAACCCACTTTTATAAAAGTCTTCCAACATAGGACTCAGCTCTCCGTAGATCATCATTCCAATCATGGCTCCGCCGATATTAAAGTAGGCATCTTTTTTCAGAGTCGGAATTCCAACAAGGCCCGTTCCCGGACAATAGCCACCTATAGCAAATCCTGCTCCCATAATGACTCCGCCGACAATTCCTGGCCATATATATGTTGGATTTAACCAAACCATATCCATCTGCAACCAGCCAACTTCACTAAATATTAAAACTCCGGTCATTGCGGTTATAATCGCGGTAAACATGACTTTCACCACCGTCATATCCCGAAAATAAAATGTCATGGCTAGCTTTTTAGAATTCCCAAAGCCTGCTTGCTCTAGAAAAAAACCGAATAAAAGGCCAATAACAAACGATAACACGTGCTGAGACGGAAGAGCCATCGCCAATTGATCTGCTAACGGAAACATGCTTCCTCCTAAATCCAAAGTTTCTTAAAGACCCACGCCATTGCGTAAGCCACAACAAAAAGAGTTAACATAGTTGCCCAGCTACCAAGGGCTAAGGTAGCCCCTCCAGATAGTGCAACACCACTTGTGCACCCTCTGGCTAAACGAGCACCAAACCCAAAAAGCGCTCCTCCCAAAACAGCAAATCCTAATCTTTTTTGATTGGATATCTGCGGTCCTTTGTTGACTTCCCAACGCACTCTTCCAGCTAATACCCCAGAAACCAAGCCACCTACAATCACACCGATCACTTCAAACACTAACCAATGATACATAGGATTTTTATTTCCACTGCCATAACCGGCTAAATAACTTACGTTGTTCACATGCTCAGGAGAAACTGCCTTTTCTATGGTGACTACTGTTCGCATAATAGCGCCTGAGGCTCCCAACCCCTTTCCATAAAGCACAATAGCGGCCAACAAAACCAATCCCAGTCCGAATCCGGCCAAATAGGGGTTTAAATAAGAGTCATTACTTTTCATAGTTACCACCTAATAGGTTATCCAGCCCGTCTCTTGACCGGCATAAACCATCAAAATCCTAAGAGCCAAACCACCACACAAAATCAATAAGGACGTCAATACAACGGGTATTTTACGTCCTCTTTCTTCAAGCCACTCCATCACTAAGGGGGTCAAAAGCCCCAAACCAACAACAAAAATCCAAAATAGCTCTGTGTAATTTCCCCCCATTATAGCGTGACCCGCGCGCTGAGAGATCTCACTCCCATTCAGGAATCCCAACACCCAAAAGCCTAAAAGAGCTAGTTCAAAAACAATCAGCCCCATATCAATTCTTGCAAACACTCGATGCTCTTCATGATTTCGCACAAACAGCAGGTGGAAGGCAATTAGAGTGGAAAGACCTGATACTAAAAAAAGCACGCCCAAAATAGATGAGTTCCAAAAAGGCCTAGCACTATTGGCCGACAACAGCACTCCAGTGTATCCTCCCAGAGAGGCACCGGTAACGACACCAACTTTCGCCAATGTATTTTTCTTAAGCTCACACCACTGGGTCGCTTTTGCGAAAACACCCTCGCCATCGAAAACACCTAACCGCGCCCTTAATTGAGAAAAAGACGTTTTTGAAGTCGCGATCATTAGTAAGAAACTCACTGGATAAAAGATCATTAAGATCCACGAACCCCATGACATCGGTGATTTGAGTTCAAATGCCGTATAAAAGCGCCAAACATGGACCTTATATTCTAAATCAAGAAAGAGTGCTCCCATTCCGACCGATAAAAAGAGCAATCCCCAAAATATCAATCGACCGGTTGCGTTTTTATACTGCTCTTCCTTTCCAAAAAGAATCACCAAGCTGGAGACCACCAGAGCGCCAGCGGCCAGTCCTCCTAAAAAAAGATAGACAGGCACTTCCCATCCCCAGATAGAAAGTTGCGGGTCGATAAGATGGTTGACTTTATTAGAAATAATGAGTGTCTCGGTCATTTTAGTTCTCTCAATCCGTTAAATAATATATGGAAGGCTTGGTTCCCGCTTCGGGGATCAGTGTTTTGTACTTGCGCGTTTTTAGCAGTAGAGAAACCTCACTGTTAGGATCATTCAGATCACCAAAATACATGCAGTGAGTGGGACAAACTGAAACACAAGCAGGAAGCTCGTTTTTCTCAAGCCGGTGCGCACAAAAAGTACATTTACTGACAAACCCTTCAGGCATTACAAATCGTGCATCATAGGGACACGCAGCTACACACGCCTTACACCCCGTGCACTTTTCCTCTGTCACCAATGTTATATTGGTGTCTTCAAGAATATGACTTGCTCCGGTTGGACAAACCGTCACACAAGGAGGATCAATACAGTGATTGCATCTCTCCGTTCTGTACTCTAAGGAAAGGTTAGGAAAAGAACCCGTCACTTCTTCAACAATCCAGTCTCGAGCAAATCCTTCAGGAACTTTGTTCTCCGTCTTACAAGCAACCACGCAGTCGGAGCAGCCAATGCATCTTTTTGTGTCAATAACCATTGCATAGTGCTTCATACGCCCTCCCCAAAATCAAAGGTCACAAAGTTGCCACGAAAACCCGTTGCGCCCATTAAAGGATCGATTTTCACACGAGTGATCAACGAAGAGTCGTCAGCCCCTTTACCATAGGCCCGTTTCAATCGAGGATCTGTATGGCCAAACCCATGAGCCATGTACACGCAATCAACACGAATTCTTTCCGTTACCCGTACGACAATTTTATTGCTAACCACATCATCTTGATTGCGTAGTTTAATGTATTGCCCCGTTTTTAATCCCCACTCTTTGGCAACCGCCGGATGAACCCAGAGCATATTTTCTGGCATGATTTCATTCAGTAAGGGATTGTTTATAGTTCTTCCAAACGTATGAGCCGGAGTTCGACCATAGATCAAACGATAAAACCCTTTCTGAGGTTGTTCATGCATTGTAAACTTAGGAATAGGATCAAAGCCCGCCTCTTTCAGAGTCTTAGAGTAGAGTTCAATTTTACCTGACGGAGTTTGAAAATGAAGTTTCTCTCCTTCTGCTCTATACAATGGATTATCGCCTGGCAGGTTCTTCACTCCAATTTTGTTCATCTCTGCTAAAGAAGATCCCACCTTGCCTAAGCGAAATTCCAAATACTCTTCAATATTGCTCCACGGAAAGTAAGCTTCCAGCCCCATTTTTTTTGAAAGCTCCTTAACCATCCACCACCCAGGCTTGGTATTGTATTTTGGCTTAAAGGCCGGGGCCCGTAAAGCAATTTGACTTTTTCTTCCCGCCGATACTCGTAAATCGTCATATCGTTCTAAGTAGGTACACTCTGGCAAAACAACGTCCGCATAACCTGTGATGGCCGCAGGCATCGTATCAATTGCGACAACCAGATCTAAATTATTTAAGGCCTCTTTTGTTTTTTCCGGTTCAGGAAGACATTGAATTAAATTCGTTCCGTAAATAATCCAGCCCTTAAAAAACGGATCTTTTTCTTCTTGTTTTAAAGCTAAGTCTCTAAAAAAAGACGCGGGAGAAGAATTAGCAAAAGGATACTTACCCTCTAATAAATCCACCCATGTTGACTTGGGTTTTGGAAACTCCGGATGAGGATAGGCCGGCACTTTCGCTTTGTTTTGAAAGTAAAAACCTCCTTTGGCTCCCCAATTTCCTAACAGAGCATTGAGTATCGCAAGGGCTCGCATTCTTTGCGTGTCGTCACCATACCAGGCCACATGTCGTGATGGATGGACAATAGTTTTTGGGGCATAACGAGCCATCTCTCTAGCCGTTGTACGAATGTCTTCTGGTTTTAAGCCCGTAATGGGATACGCCCACTCTGGGGTGTAACCTTTCACCTCATCTTGAAGCTCTTTAAGCCCTATTGCATTTTCTGCAATAAATTTCTTTTGATAAATGTCCTCTTTTAACAGCACGTGAATCCAGGCTAATACCAGTGCGATGTCGGTTGCTGGTTTTATTGGTAACCAGTACTTTGATTTCCCTGCTGCCGTTGAAAACCGAGGATCCACCGTAATGATTGATTTTCCTTTGCCAATGATCTCTCCAAATTCTTGAACCTGAGTATTGTGTAAATTCTCGCCAAGGTGAGATCCCATTAGAACTAGGCAGTCCGTGTTTTTAATATCTAGCCTTTCGGGAGAACCAATTCCCTCACCAAAAGTCAGCTTAAAACCCTCAGCACGAGCTCCGCGACACTGAGCATAGCTGGGTGCGGTGATATTACTGCTTCCGTATGCCTTTAAAAGAGTTTTAAAAAAATCACCTCCCGTTCCATGAGAAAAAAGAGCCACGTGCTCGGGACCATGTTCTTCAGCAATTTTTTTTAAACCCTTTGCAATGTAGTCGAATGCTTCTTCCCAACTCGCTTCACGAAAGGTTTGTTTGTCACCATTTTTAACTCGTATAAGTGGGTGTCTAAGACGGCTATCGTCCGTATAAGCACCTAGACCTCCGGTTCCACGCGTGCAAAAGCGGCCCATACTGTGTTGATCGTCATCGTTGCCAATTACCTTCCAAGGTTTTCCTTGTTCATCTTTGTAAGTCCAACCAGCACATTTCCAAAAACAGATCTCACAATAGGTCGGTGTTTTTACTACAACGCCCTCTTCTCTTAGAGCCTTTCCTAACGGATTCTCATCATTGGCGAGGGACGACGCTCCCCACGCTCCGGCACCAATCCCTAAACCAGAAATTGCGATAAATTCACGACGTGTTACTTGCGGCATAATGCCCCCTTCTGAAACCCGTACATCTTATATTACGTATTCGTAATGCCATAGCTCTAGGATCCAAAACGGACAATTTGTCTCGGCGGAGTTGGTGCCAATTTGGTGCCTCTAAAAACATTCTGAAAGGCTAAGTTTATGCAGCTAGAACCTCTCTTCTTTTGTCCTAATATCACTAGATTTTTAACACTTTCTTTTCCTCACCCTTTGGTGGGTGAACCCCTGAAACAATTGTCTTTCAGGTTTTCCTTCGAGATACTTTAAAGATGCGTTTTAAAAATTCTTGGGTTCTCATTTGGGCTTTCTTAGGACTTTCACTCGTTTTTAACACATCTGTTTCTGCCAAGACCGCCAATATCTGTTCGACGCCCTATAAACCCCCGGCAAAGTATCTAGCGCTTCTGAAAGAGAGGGAGCAACAAATAGCCCAATTGGCTTCACAAAAACCCATCATCAATTTAGCTGATCGCACGCTTTCACAATTGATCTCTGCCAAAAGTCCACTGATTATAAAATGGATTCAATCTAGAAATCTACAAACGAGCAGTGAAAGTAAAATCGCTCTCGAATGGCGTAGGTACTATGCACACAATTTTGTATTACGTAGCTATCCTCACTCTTCCAGTGAGGTCAATGTGTTGGTTGATTCACTGATGAACCACCTTTACAACAAAACCTTTCCGAAAAAAGAAAAAGAACGCTTTGAAAATTTATTTAATGAAGCCCAAAGACAAGCTCTTACTGAAATCAAAAAATGGAAAATTCCAACTGAAGCGAGAAAGAAAATTGAAGCTCGCGTCGGTTCCATTCGCCTTTATTGGATGGATGATTTTAAAACGTCAGAATTCAAAGATCGTCCTTTAGAACTGTTTAATTGGGGCATTGCCTACAACCCAGCCAACAATGTCATTCATATGGGCCTGGAGGCACAACAATACAGGTCTGATGAGACTCTCTACACGGTTTTTGCCCATGAACTGGGACACTCATTTGATCCCTGCAGGTGGAAGCCCTTTCTGGGTGGCCTATATCCATTTGACAGTGTCATCGCCTGTTTAAGAAGCAAAGATAGCGTTCACGCTCTCGCTAGGGATGATTCTAAAATGAATGAGCTGATCCAAGCGGGAAAGATCACCAATGAAATGGCAGAGACTTTAAAACTGCTGAAATCCTGCAATAACAGTTTTTATCCCCCTCTTGGAATCCAAGCCGACCAAATTCTGGAATCCTTTGCCGATTGGTTTGCCGCCGAAGTCGTCGCCGATTCAAAATATTTAAACTTAGAATTTCGGAAAGACCTCTGTCAGTCCAAAACATTGCAACCTGGAACGTCCTATCCTAGCAACCAAGATCGTCTCCATAAAATTTATCTTGCAAATCCAAAGATACAAAAAAAACTCGCTCTTAAAAGCGACGCTAAATATTGTGCTCTCAGCCCATTGTGAAAGTCTCACCAGACGAACGGTAGGTGTCATCCGAATAGGTTTCAAAAATTAAAAATTTTCGGAACTAAAAAGATACTGGTGCCTTTTAAATAGCGCGAAACGTCATTGAGGTTTCGACAAACGTCTAGAAGAAGATTTAGTTTGTTGCTATTGTAAATATTTGAATTTATTTGGTTATTTTTCCTATTACAGATTTTATAGGATCCTGACAATCATCTGTCTTTCTGCTGACATTTCCGATTCGTGAATTTGCTACCTTGAACTCAAGTCAGCCACGAAGGAGATATCATGACTGGTAGATACAAAAAACTCATATTTCTTATCCCCCCCGCCACTTTGCTTGCTGGTTGCGTTTCCAGCAGCCAAGTCAACAAAGAGGTCGCAAAGTCCCTTGAAGAAAATCCGGAGCTACTCTTTAAGGTCATCGAAAAAAATCCTGAAAAATTCTTTGCTGCTGTAAACAAAGCCACCCAAAGTGAACGAGCCCGCTTAACTGAAGAAAGTAGTAAAAAAGAAAGAGAGTTATGGTTAGCACACATAGAAAGTCCCATGGAGCCCAAAATCCGCACGGATGAGGCCATCCGAGGAGCCAAAAATGCCCCCCTACAAATCGTCATTTATTCTGATTTTCAATGTTCCTTCTGCATGAGAGGAGCTAAAACCGTCAAACAACTTATGGAAAAGTACGAAGGAAAAGTTCAAGTTGTTTATAAACATCTACCGCTGCCCATGCATCCCCAAGCGATGATTGCGGCAAAATATTACGAAGGCTTAAGAAAACAGAATCCCAAATTAGCTTTTCAATTTCACGATCGTCTCTTTAAAAGACCCGACAAAATTGAGAAAGGCGAAACTTATCTAAGAGGTATCGCCAAGATTTTGGGAGCTGATTTAAAAAAATTAGAAAAAGACATCCAATCAACCTCGGTGCAAGAACGGATTGATCACGATGTCAGCGAAGCAAAGGAGTTTGGTTTTAATGGTACACCGGCGTTTGTCGTTAATGGAGTCCCCCTCACAGGAGCGCAACCGCTGGAACGTTTTGATGAACTGATTCAACTTCTTAAAGAGAAGAAGAATCTAAAAATTTAATAACCTTTAGTTGAGTTGCACAGGGACGTTCCTCCTCGTCACGCAACTTGGTTCCAAAGTTTAACTTATCACGAAGATAAGTGTCCCACAAAAAGCCCGGCCCTTTAAGGGCCGGGTCCTTCCTTAAGTACTAGAATTCTCAATGTACAGGCCTGAAGTCATATATAGTAAAATTATAGCCATTGTTTCCACGGACAATATTTATCGAGTCTTCCTTCCTACTAGAGGCTGTCGCCAAATGGTCAGATTTGGAAATAAAATATTTCAG
>JAGRAG010000001.1:8231-8879 GCA_020435025.1 Bdellovibrionales bacterium
TACGTTGAGTGAGAGCTGAAGTATTATATTTTTATAGATGACCAATTGGCGACAGCCTCTACTAGACGGATGAACAGAAGAGCCCCTCTCACTTCGCTTCTTTAACGGTTCAAGATAAAATTGAAAAAGCTATACTATACTAATAGGAGCTTCATGAACGCGACTCTTCGAGCTTTTTTAATTGTCGTTTCCCTTTTGGCTTTACTCTTATTGGGAATCTTAGGCCTTGGGAGTTCCTTTCTTCCCTTACTGACTGCATTTTTTTTAGCGTACTTGATCTATCCAATCATTCAAAAGCTTGAAAAAAAAGGTATCTCAAGAAACCACTCCTTGATTTCTTTATTTGTCTTATGCTCGGTTGTATCTCTTATAATACTAGCGATTATCTTGCCAAAACTAGTTCAACAAAGCCAGTCTTTTATTAGCGAATTGCCTCAAACCGTAAACACCCTAGCCATTAAAATAAGTGAATCTGCAAACTCTCTTGGCATATCTCTTTCTTTAGATAAAGAGGGGGTATCCGACACTATTAATGATTTTGCACAATCGCTTTCAGCGGGCTCGATAAAACAAATTTCCACCACTTTGAAGGGAGTGTTCACAAACCTCTCTGATCTATTCTTAGGCCTCTTGAATTTATTTATGATT
>JAGRAG010000021.1 GCA_020435025.1 Bdellovibrionales bacterium
AATTCCTGTTAACTTTCTTTGAAAAGAGGTCGTCATGTCATAGAAATAACTTAAGAGATACTGATCTACTTGAACATGTCGGACTTCATCCATTAAATGCAAATAGTGAACCCGAGAAAATACAGGATCTAACGCCGACTCTCCCTTCTCGTGGATCTCTTTTTGATAACGAGAACTAATATCCAATGTTTTTTCTTCAAAATAAATCGCCATCCAGATCCAGACAACGAAAAAGTCATAGTGCTCAATGATCATTTTATAAAAAAATCTCTGCTTTGGACCGTATTTTAAGAATGCATACTTACGGGTGGGATAAAGCTCGGGAGCCGCTTTTTCTAATAGCCTCCAGAACATCTCAGAATGCAAAGATTCCTCTTTAACAAAATTCTTAAGTGCTGATTCTAGATCTAATGGAAGTTTTCGGTCGGACATAATTTTAACTAAAATAGGCGAAATGGTATCTTGTTCAAACCATATAAATTGCTCACAAAGAGCCAAAGCATAGTGCTGATTGAATTTAAGTCGTAGCCTATCGGAAAGTTTTTGGTAAGAAGGCAGATAGGAAACTGCTAAAAAAGACTCAGGCATCCAGGGAGTCTCATAATCTATAGAAAGATCCCAATCGACATCCGTAAGAAAAATGGCTCGCTTTTCCGATTGTTCATTGAGAGTCCTCAAAGGCATCGAACGAACACCTCGTTCAAATTTAGCTTCACGAACCACAGAGTCACTCTGAACTGATTCCATCTCCATATCTATCTCCCTCGATAAAAATTTCTCATAACGTAGAGACCCATTCCTCTTTCAAAACTTTAACAGTGCCCAGGCGACCGTCGATTTCGACGCACGACCCAGTTTGTAGTAAATCAAAAATTCCAGTAACACCTACAATTGTCGGCAGGCCCATTTCTCGAGCCACAACTGCGGAATGGGACAATTGCGATCCCCGCTCCACAATCAATCCCTTGATCTGCAAGAATAAAGGGGTCCAGCCTGGATCAGTTCGTTCCGCCACCAATATTTTTCCAGATAAGTCACAGGGAAGGGATCTTGGATCAGAAACTCGAACAACTTCTCCACGAACAACTCCGGGATAGCAACCTAGTCCTTGAAGTAAGTCAGCAGAAACCTTATCTACAATGTCTCCAACTAAGGGAACCCGCTTTATGGGAAGTGAGACTTCCATAGAGCCTTGGGGACGCTCCTCTTTCCAACGGACGTATGTCTTTTTTCTCAGATTCACGAGTTCTTTCGGAGAGTCAAACAAACTCTTTCCATTAAGAAAATCGGATACTTCAGTTGTGGTTAAGTAAAAGACATCTTCTGGCTGATGGATCCATCCCTGTTCGAATAGCTTTTTCCCAATACTCATATAGATGGCACGGAACATTCCAAAGGATTGAGTTCTGTTCAAACGCATCGCCTCTCTCAGTCGGACTCCCTTTCTAAAGGCTTTCAAACTGCGTCGAAAACGACGCAATGGCCAAGAGCCAAGCTTCTGAGAGATCACCTGAAAAACCTCTTGCTCGGACTTTTTGCGAAGATCGCCTTGACGTTGATCAAAATTCACTAAAGAAATGTCAGAATTTTTTAAATAACCGCGAAGCACCTGATCCATAAAAGTTGTATCTTGGAAAAGAGTTTTCGTTTCCAACTTTAACTCCCCTGCGACTCGATCTCCATATTTGTGAATATATGAATCCAATAAATTCTCAAGGCCGTGACCATGCCTCTCTAGAATCAACTGAATAGGCCCATCTGTCTTTAAAATGAGAGCCACCAACTCGCTGTGTTCTTTCAACTTGTCAGAGATTTTTATCAACTCTCTTGTCGGCTGTACGCTTTCTAACTCTTCTCCAGCTAGGAGATCAGAAAGCCGATCGGACAGTTCTACTTTAGCGAGAACTCTCCTCACTTGTCCCGAAGTCAACATAACGTAAAAGTCATTTATGATGGGAACATGCCACTGTTCTAAGACCTTTTGCTTAAGGTTTAATTGCAAGTCCAATAAATGATGCAGCTTCATCCACTGAAGTTCTTTGCGCGGAAATTCGCAATAGACTTTCATAAAGTTTTCTTGAAATTGAGCCGCTTTTGTATCCAGTTTACGAAAAGACCACAAAAGGCGAACAACAGATTTTACAAGCGGGAGAGAAACTTTTAGCTTCTCTCTGAAAGTGAGAACCTGATCCTCGACAAATGACACAGGATTTTCGACACCCATCATATTTTCCATGTCCTCTTTGTGACGACCAAATGAGGGTAAAAACAAAAGGCCTTCATACCAACTCAGGATATTGTAATAGACACGTCCGTTGACAAGAGCCAACATCTTCATGTGTCGCTCATCATGGGCTCTGACCTCTTGTCCTGAAAACCCCATGACCTCCATTAACTGTCGGTAAACCCGGTGATACGCTTCCACTGCAAATGAAAATGTCAGAGGGAGCGTCTGTCCATTGAAACTCTCTTGAATATTAGAATTATCAAAGCAAAAAGTTCTTTGCTCAGATAGGTCGAGCCCGATACTTGTTATCGGTCGGGACTGAACAATATAAAGGCGCGAGTCCTTCATCAACCATTCTATGTCCAGAGGTCTTCCGTCGCGCTCCGTCAGTCTTTTCCCGACATCTACTAACTTTAAAATCTGTTCCTTATGAAGAACGGCTTCTTCGTTTAAGAAAGCGCTTTCCGCTTTTTGCAAGTTCTGTTCTGTAATCGGCAGACGAACGGTTTGAGAAGAATTGCTCCATCTAACCTCACCGTCCGGTAACTCGACTTCATACTCGTCACTATCGCCGCTACCATCAACGACCGCGTGACAACCACCTCGAATAGCTGAAATCAGAAATCGGGTTCTACTGCCATCTTTAGGGTCAGCGGTAAACAGCACACCCGATACATCTGCCGTCACCATCACTTGAACAATGATCGACATTTTAATATTCTGAGGATCAAAATTCTGAACTCGACAGTATTTTAAAACGCCATCGGAAGTGGCACTCTTCCACACACTATCCATCGCGGCTACGATTTCATCGATAGTTCGAAGATTTCCAATTGACTCAAACTGTCCAGCAAATGACGATTTTGCACCATCCTCACAGTTCGCCGAAGACCGAACAATAAATTGGACTTTGGGACTTTCTTCGTGTTTCACATGAACCCAGCTTCGAAGTTCTTGTGTGAAGGTGTCCACATCACCCTCTTGATTCCTTAGCTGATAGAACAACTCAATGTCCTTCCAAGAAATCACTTTCCATTCCGGAACGAGGACACCTCTTTCCTCCAGTTTGCTCAGCTCAATCGCCTTTCCGCCAAATCCCATTTGAGGATTCTTGATGACTTCATCTGGGCTCCATAACTTCAACACGAACGCACCTCCCTATCAATGACTTCAAAAAGCTGTCGAGAGACCTTATAGGTGGATTTTAAAAAGTCGACTTTTCGAAAAGTCTGAGCAACCGAATAAATCGGCAGACGATAGAGAATGAACTCCAGTAGGGACCACTTCGCTCCCTGTAACCAGGTTTTCTTATCGATCAAACAATTCGTTGATCTCATAAGCTCTTTTCTCTGATTCTCTAAAATCTCTAAAACCGATTTCACTTCGCAGGGCTGTAAAGTAAAAGATAAAAACTCTAACGAATCCCTTTGCGGCAAGCTTATTGTTGAAAGCTCCCAATCATAAACAACCACATCTTCTTTGACGAATCTCATCGAACGGAACCCTAGATTTCTAGGGTTAAAGTCATTGTGAATCAATGTCTTGATATTTCCTTCTTGTAAGGGCCACCACTGTTCTAAGCGATTGAGCCAATCTCGGTGAAAGGTCAGATCCGCATCCGTAAACCATTCCGGGGAATCATTTGACAGTTTCCTGGCAAACTCCAACTGAAGATCCCTTAGCCTTTGGGCACGAGGCAAATCGGTTATATGCATCCACGATTGTTGAGACAAAACTTCTGTCTTTCCGAAAAATTCTGCATGAACCGATGTGATGGCTTTAAGGACTTGAGTGATCGTCTGTTGTGACCACTCCTCCCTCATCTCGACAGCATCTAACATATACATATCTGAGAGATACTCCGAAGCAACAATAAAAATTTGTCTTTTTTCGCTAGCCAAAACACCTTTAATTTGTGGCATGATCTTTTGAAGTGCCAACGAAGGCCACTTCGCAAGCTCCAACTCTCGAGAGTGGCAATGATTAAATAAACTATCCTCTCGACTCTCGCGAAGCAACTCGCCAAGACCTGGCGAGCTAATTCCGGCCATAATCTCCGTTGCCAATAAAAGCTCTGTGTCCGGGGCCTTTGACTTAATGAATATCTGATCTTTATTTCCATCAGCAAAAGTCACCTCGTAGTGCCAAAGACCACAAAATCGTCGACTTATTTTTGTGGTCAAGTCCATAACTAAACTTTCTCCACTACTTTCTAGCTCCTTTTGCCGAATTTCAATAATGGGATTCGTTAGATCTTTGACCTTTAATAAATGATTAAAGAACGTCGGAGACCGCAGTTCCTCTTCGTTCAACCAATTTTTTGCTTTGTTGCGCCCCAGTTTCTCATGAGCCGTTACAAACTGTCCTCCAGCAACCGCCGAGACTGTTGACAGCTCAAGAGCTAAACAGAATCCGGCAATGGCCTCAGCAAACCGAATAAGATTATTCGGTCCATAACAGCCCATCATCCCCAATAACTGCTTTTGAATAGACAGACCCACTCCACCACCAACAGTCCCAATTACCAAAGAAGGTAACACCAGGCTGGCATAGACACTATTTTCCCTTTTTTCTAAGTGAAGCTGAGCTTGGCTAGACTCATGAACGCATGCTATGTCTTGTCCCGTAGCCGCGAAAATTCCAGCTATAACGTTACTCACATTGATATTAAACCCCGACATTCCCGTGTGCATAATCGTCGAGCGGGATTGGTTGAATCCTAAAATCACTTTTTCTGGAGATACACCAAACACTCTAGAAAAAACAGTATCTGGAATTTCCGCTTCGGCGATAACTTCACAGCCGCGGCCATAGAGAATGGAACTTTGGGCTACTTTTTTATCGGCACTCAAGTTGCCTTCAATATAATAGTTCTCAATAATGCCAGGATGACGTTTTTCAAATTCCTGTAAGATCCACTGACTCACACTCCAAGTACAGACCGTGGACATATTTTGCCCTGAAGCATCTCCTGTTTCGTAGATAAATCGCACGTGAAGTGCCGGCGGAATAATTTGAAAATCTATATCTATTAAAATAGCATAATTGGAGTGCTCCCGAACTTTCTTTCGAATACTCGAGAAATTACTTTGAATCCAATTTTTTAAAATCTGACAACCGTGAATAGAACCACAGTCGAAAAATGGAGCTCGGACCATTCGCTGTTTAATAAATGAACACCGTGCCCCCCCACTTAAAGATAGTGCACGACATCCGCGATTGATGGAAGAAACGAGAGCTCCTTCCGTCGTCGCAATCGGGGCAAAAATCTCAAAGAGTTCGTTGATCCCTTGAATCTTTAAAGGCCCAGCGGCTCCTACGGGAATTTCTACAGCTCCAATCAGACATTCTATATTCCCTCGTAGGGCCTGCGAATCCAAACGCATAGCTTTCATTTCTGAAAGATCACAATTGAGCTGACTTTCTAATGACTGTAACTTTTTCTGTCGTGATTCTTTACTGTACTGCACTCGACCTTTTAATGGTCGAAGCTTATTTTCACGACTCTCACCATCCCTATCAGATGGGGGCTCCTGCCCCTGTACTCCGCAATCCAATTGGTAGACTCCTTTCTACTCTAGGTTCCACAGAATAGCATAAACTTTTAAGGAGACACTCACCAAAAACCTCGACTCATAGCGAGGTTTAGCCTAGGCATAAAACTAGACTTTAGGTGAGGTTTATTGAAACAAATTTCAACCGCCTTTTAAAGATTCGGCATCGATTTATACATTGAGACTTTTCACTTTCTTTGAATGAGCCAATTTGTCCTTGCTTAAACGCCAAAAATGCCTCGAATCAACGGGCATTTCTTCGGTGAAAGAAAAGGCCACATCGGACAGTTGCCAATTAGACAATAGGGCCTTAGCAACATGCAAATCGGAGCTCAAAAACTGCTCTCTTTCACCTTGAATCACTAAGTTCATATGCCCTTTTAATTCGACCAAGGATGCCCTTTGTGCAAACAAATTTTCAATTTGATGCTCTATGGGATAGGTGCCCATTTTCACCCCATTGACCTCAATTCGTTGCTTCACTCGCCCTGTTAACCAGATACGACCTTCCCGATCAAAGTAGCCTATATCCCCTGTGCGGTGCCAAATATGACCACGACTATCTGTTACCTTCGTTCGAAAGTTGTCTTGATGGTCATATAAGTATCGCTTTATCACATGAGGGCCCGATAATAAGATCTCACCTTCTACAAATGGGGCTAATGCTCCCCAATGTGTGATGGACTCGCCTTCCTGAGAAGCCACAATTTTTACCTTAATATGCGGAATGGGACGTCCCACTAAATACCCTTTACCTTCTTCATTTTTAATACAATCTTTCATTTCAATAAAGGAGATGGGCTCCGCCTCGGTCGACCCATAAACCACAAATCCTTTCGCATTTGGAAATCCATCCATTATTTTTTTTTGTAACCAGATCGGCGTTGGCGCTCCTCCAGTAATGAGCTGTTCCACTTCTGAAATGGTTTCTCCAGTATGCTGCAGATAATGACAAATACGGTTAAAAAAGGCCGGAGAGGCAATTAAATGTTTTATTTTATGTCTACGAATTTGCTCCAATATAGGCTCTGGAGAAAAGCGATCCATCTCCGTAAAATTCATAGCAGGCAAACAAGTTTGTCCGCCAGCAGATAGATTATTTAAAACCACTAACGGAAAGGCCGTCATCTCCATATCGCTGTGCCCTTGCCAATNNTGGCTACTGATGTATCGCTGCATATAAGTAACAAAATGATTTCTATCAGCGGCTTTGGGCTCACCGGTACTTCCAGAAGTAAAGGTAATCAATGCGGTTTGCTCGCCATGGATTTTAACGAGAGGTAAATCACTTTTTTTAAAAATGGGAATTTCATCAAAGTCCGGAGACCAAATGGTCCTCTCACCTAATGTGTATAATTTTGAAGGAACAGCTTGCTTTAGAATAAAAGGAAACACCCAACGAAATTTAAACAAACGTGAAGTTGAGAATATAATCTTCGGTTGTGTTTGCTTTAAAATTCGCACAAACCCTTTTCTTGAAATGGAAGAGTCTACAAAAATGGGAACGATTCCTGATGCAAAGCAGGCTGCAATCAAAGCATACAGACGAGCCGAAATCGGGAGCACTATAAGCACCTTGTCGCCAGGTCGCAGATTGAGTGTCTGAAATCGTAGCCGATAATGAGAAACGACTTCCCCTAGTTCGCCATAAGACCAAACTCTTTCCTTTAATTTTTCTCCAACGCCCCAAATCAATGGTTCGATGAGAGCCGTTTTATTAGGAGAGTCGTTCACATGGGAAAAGAAAGAAGTGGTCAGATTCGCTGGAATGGATAATAATTTTTCTGTCATAGGAAATATATTGTAGGTCAGTTTAAAAAAAAATGGCAAGTCGAGGGGGAAATCATGGAGTCTGTATCATATCTAAAAGGAATTAAACTTTGGAGTGCCGAAAGATTCCCACTAATTAACGTATTTAGTGCCTTTCTGCTGTTTTATCTAGTCGCATCAGCCATTCGCTCTCATCTTGCCAATACTACGGAAATGTTTTATTGGAGCGACCTTTTAGCTGGCCTCGGCTTGACCCTTCAATTTTTATTTTTACGAGTTTTAGATGAACACAAAGACTACAAGCGCGATCAAGTCACTCATCCGGATCGAGTTCTCCAAAAAGGATGGATCACCTTAAAAACTTTAAAAATAATTGGTGCTATGGCTCTATTGGGCAGCCTTCTTATAACCCTTTATTTTTCGCAAACTTCTCCCACAGTTTTTTATATCTATTCTTTGATGTTGATCTGGACCGGCCTTATGACGGCAGAGTTTTTTATGGGTCGTTGGCTCAATCGGCATCTTCTGCTGTATTCCATTTCCCATATGTTAGTACTCCCCTTGATGATTCTCTGGGCCAGCGCAATGGTTCAATCAAGCAGCTGGCAATTGCCAATTGTTCAGTGGCTTGTAACTCTCACTTTCACAAATGGCCTCATTTATGAAGTCATCCGAAAAATGAAGGGAAAAGATGAAATTCTTCAATCAGAAAGCTCCTTCACCAAAGAATATGGAGTTTTGCATACCGTAGTTATTGTCATATTATTGTCTTTCATTTCGCTTATGAGCTTCGTTCTTGGGATCAGAAATTACTTTTCTGACGATCTCTTGTACATCGTTCCCACCGTTTTATTCTTCGTGACGGTTGTTATCTACACCGTCAAGTTTATTGGACACCCTGAAAGAAAAATGAGACAGATTTGTGAAGGTCTCAGCGCCTTATTTGTTCTTTCACTTTATAGCACATTAATCTTTGCTGCCTATGTCAAATAAGCAAACAACTTTGCAGTCCTACAGAGTCACTTCTCCGGAAGAGCCTCCGAGGGGTTTTTTCGCTATGGATAAATTCATCTCAGGTTCGTCGGCTTTAGCTCAACAAAGGCTATTTTATAGGCGAATATTGAGCCCCGAAAACCCCTACTGGAAGAAGGGAGGCGAAATTCTTTTTGCATGGAATGGAAATGAAGATCGCTCTGTTGGCTTCCTCCATCCTTCGGCTGGAAGTGCCAGTAGCGAAAGAGCTGTTTTTTTCGGAGGATGGGAGTCTTTTTACAAAACGGTCGGCTCCCGCTCAAGCTTGCAAGCTATCGAGGATTGGGCGCGGAAACTCAAAGCCACTCGACTGATTGGCCCGATTGATTTTAAAACAATTTATCCCTACCGACTTCGAATTGATTCCTTTGACAATCCGTTATTTTTTGGTGAGCCACACAACACCAAAGAGATGGTCGATTTTTTAATTAAAAATGAGTTTCATATTTCTCAGAAATACTTCACAGACTTTATTGACCGTCTTAATGAGTTTCGAAGCTCTGCCATTAGTAAACTCGAATCTTTAACACCAAAAAACAAACCATGGCCTCTTCATTTTGAGCCACTCACTCCCAACAACTGGCAAAAGTACAAAACTCAACTCTTTCACTTGGTCTGTCAGCTCTTTGAGGAAAATCCAGAGTATATCCCTCTATCGGAATTTGATTTTGAGCTACAGTACAATGACAGAATCTTGGAATATGCTTGCAAAGAGTCTTCGTTCTTTATTCGCAATGAACAGGGAAACCTTGTTGGGTTTTGTTTCAATCTTATGGAACACTTAGAGGTTCCCACCCTACTTGTAAAGACCATCGGCATTGACAAAAGGTATCGTTTTTCCGGTAGAACTTTTTTAGAATGTGTGAAGCGAATTTTTCTAAACTCGTATCACTGCCAAGCCATCGCCTTTTGCCTAATGGTAGAAGACAACCTGATTCATCGACTGACTCGAAAGTACTTTAC
>JAGRAG010000022.1 GCA_020435025.1 Bdellovibrionales bacterium
TAAAAGTAACAGGAAACCTAGGCCTCTTTGCAAGGCGAATTTACAAGTTCTTAATTTTTTTTAGTTTTTAGGAAGATGCAAAAAAACAATGAGACCTATTTTCTCTTTTCCTCATCAAGCAATCTTTCAACAGGAGTCCGATGTTTTTTTTCCGTATTACATTGCTTACAAGCAACGACCACATTACCTTTGCTTGATTTGCCACCACGAGACACCGGAATGACATGATCCATCGTCAAATCAGTGGGAGAAAACTTTTCTTCGCAATAATAACAAACTCCCTGAGCCAGCCTCTGTCGCCACCACTGGGACTTTCGTAGCTCTCGGGCCTTTTGCCTCTCTTTCTTAATGTGATCTGAACCTGCAGATATGTAAAAATCGTCCATACGCTGTTTTAGTTAATAGCACGACATGTCAATAATTCCAAATAAAGAATTGCTGGGGCACTATGTCCCTTATCAAGAAAAGTTCTGGACAATCAATAAATATAGTTAGGGCCCCTATGAATATGAATACGATACAGATTGAAAGCCGCATTAAAGAACGATTTGTGGATGGAGATGCCGTTGTTTTTGATTTAACGGGGGCAGGAAATCATTTTGAAGTTCGTGTGGCTTCTAGCGAATTCAACGGAATGACTCGTATTCAGCAGCACCAAGCTGTTATGGGACTATTTAAAGCAGAACTCGATTCTGGAGAAATTCACGCTCTTGGAATCAAAACAATCACCAAATAATCAAATTTTTCTAAACGTGTAGCAGAGGATAAAAATGACAGATCCCGTTAAAAATAAGATCGAATCTTTGTTAAGTGAAAATTCCATTGTTTTGTTTATGAAAGGGGACGCTGAATTCCCTCAATGTGGTTTTTCTGCCCGGGCCGTTTCCATCTTAAACGAAGTGGGTGCCCGTTATAAAACCGTGAATGTCCTTGAGGATCAAGAAATCCGTGAAGGAATCAAAGAGTATGGCAATTGGCCAACCATTCCTCAGCTCTATATCAATAAGGAACTCATTGGTGGTAGCGATATTATGCTAGACATGTATAATAGCGGTGAGCTCAAACAAATGATTCCTGGGCTCTAAGGAGTTCTCATTTGCGTAATATTGTTTTTTGGGACCGATGCCTACGAGGTCTACTGGGAGTTTTTTTACTCTCTTGGGCCTTTGCTGGAGGGCCCACATGGTCTTTTCTTGGACTATACTTTTTAGCAACAGGAGCCTGGGGCTTCTGTCCTGTATACTGGTCACTGTCTGTTAACTCCAGTAGCCGCACTAAAAAATGATCCAAAATCGTTTGAAAAAAAATCTTGCGAGACTCAAATCCTGGCTTCAGAACAAAAATGTGACGGCCTTTAGATTGTATGATCGCGATATTCCCGAGTTCCCCTTTATTGTAGATATTTATGAGTCGATGGCCATTGTTGCGATTCGACGCTCCTCATTTGATACGACAGATGAGATCGATCGTAAGCTCAAAGAACTGATTGATGGAGTCCGCACTCTATTCCCCAACATTCAGTTTGAAGTAAAAGAACGACAACCGCAAAAGGGAAAGACTCAATATATTAAAAAGAAAAAAATTGTGCAGAGGTTTTCCATTACAGAGAATAACTGTCAGTTTTGGATCGACCCCTACACATATTTAGATACGGGGCTTTTTTTAGATCACCGCCCGTTGAGACAATGGATCAAATCCCAAAGTCAGGATAAAGACTTTTTAAATCTCTTTTGTTACACGGGCTCAGTCAGCGTCGCGGCCGCCTTGGGTGGCGCTCGCTCAACGACAAATGTAGACCTTTCATCGCCGTATTTAAACTGGGCTCGCGAAAACTTTGAACTGAATAATATCTCACTGAATCGTCATAAATTTATAAACGAGAGTGCTCTTGATTTTTTAAAACGATCTGTTCTACAAAGTAAAAAATATGATTTGATCTATTTAGATCCTCCGACCTTTTCTAATTCCAAAAAAATGGACTCCCCATTTGAAGTGGAACAAGATCAAGAGTTTCTCGTGAGAAGCTGTATGAAACTCCTTACGAATGAGGGTGTACTTTATTTTTCAAACAACAAAAGATCATTCAAGTTGTCCCCCACACTTTCCAACAAATACCTGGTTAAAGATGTCAGTAAAGCATCTATTCCACAAGACTACCGGGATCTCAAAATTCATCACTGTTTTGAGATTCGCCACAAGTTAGTTTAAAATAAACTTCGGCCGATAACGATTTAGCTCTACAGATCGTCTAGAAGTTCGGCACTTTTATTTAACTTATCTATATCACTAGACTTTTTTCTATTTTTTTCATCTCAAACCCTGTATTCCCAGGCGTTTCAGGCCGATATGAAGAAGAGATAAAGGAGGGTCAAAGCGTGGCTAGGATCTTGGTCGTAGATGACGATAAGGATATACTCAGGTTAGCTCAAAGAGTTTTAGCAACGGCCAATCATGATGTCTTTGTGGCCGGAGATGCCTACAAAGCTATGGAGTATCTAGACAGTACCGATTTCGATGCCCTAATCACTGATGCCAACATGCCTCATTTTTCCGGATTTGATCTTATATCGACTTTAAAAAACCAAAGAAAACATACCGGAATGGCCATTGCCATGCTGACAGGCCTTAGAGAAAGAAAAGATATAGAACGCGCCATGAAAATTGGAGTCGATGACTATATCGTCAAACCTTTAGATCCCTTACTTTTTCTTCAGAAAGTGGAGGCTCTATTTATTGCCAAACCGGCGATTCAACGTCCCGAGGTCAATTTTCCTGAGGCTTCTGAACAGGCGACGGCTCAAATGAATATTCAAATTGAAATCACACAGATTTCTGAACTCGGCGTCGTCTTGGCGACTCCGTTTCTACTGGAAGAAGGTGCCGTTGTAGACGTCAACTGCTCAATCTTTAATGAGTTTGGGGTAAAGACTCCTCCACTCAAAGTAGGGCGATCCCAAAAAAGAAGTGATGGAAAATGGGAAGCTCGCGCCCATTACCTGGGGGCCACTGAAGCCTTTTTACAAAAAGTCAGAGCCTATGTGCTATTTCCCGCAAAACGTAAACAACCTGCGGTGTCCAGTCGGCTTGCCGGATAAGGAGTCATTATGAAAATCTTGTTAGCCGAAGACGATCCAAATATTGCAACTATTGCTCGGATGTCATTAGAGCACCTGGGAGGTCATGAAGTTCATTGGGCCAGTGATGGCGAAATAGCTTTGAGTCGGGCCAACACTGAGAAGTTTGATGTCATCTTATTAGATGAGATGATGCCTAAAATGAATGGCATTCGTGTGTGTGAAGAGTATCAAGCGGGTCAGCCAACAGCTCCGGTGATTTTTTTAAGCGCAAAAGCCACCGACTGTGATATCCAAAGATTTAATGAACTCGGATTGGGCTTAATTCCAAAGCCCTTTGATCCCACTCAACTCTGTAAACTTATTGATGACCTTCTCGCAAAAGGAACAGAGGTGGCATGAAATCCATTCAAAATAGGCTTCTCCTTTTAATGACTTTAACCATATCCACAGTAATTGGATTTACCTATCTTTGCGCCACCTCTTATCTGAAGTTCTCTAACATCAACAGTGAATACCGACAAAGCATTTCTTTGGTACAGACTGTGGATGACCTCACCACTCATTCAAAATGGAAGGAGACTGTACAAAATCTGCAAACGATCCGCGAAGGGATTCAACCTGAGAGCCGTAAAGAGGCATTAAGTAATATCATCCAAGCTTACAACGACCACAATCCTCGACTTCTAAAAAAACGACAAAAATTCTTTTTAAAAAATGAAACTGAGTTTCGCCGCTTTGCGACCTCAACAATAGAATACCTTCACTCAAGAGTCATTTACTACGGAGGCATCGCCTTAGGTGCACTGCTGTTTGCCTTCACGACCTTCTTTTTTTACACCAAGTCCAGTGTCTTTAGACCTCTTGCCAGTCTTTCGCAAAAAATGATGGATTTTTTAAATAATAAATATTCCTATCAGTTTACCGTACCTGCGCAAACAGAAGTTGGCCTCTTACATGCGACTTTTAATTCTCTTGCACAGAGGGTTCTTGCTAACATGGAAGAGCTCAAGTCACTAGATAAGGCTAAGTCGGAGTTTTTAAGTATAGCCAGCCACGAACTGCGTACACCTTTAACATCTATTAAAGGCTCGCTCAGTTTATTGAATAATGGCGTTGCCGGAAAAGTGCCCGATCCAGCTCAGAACTTGGTCACCATTGCTGAAACGGAATCAGACCGTCTTATTCGTCTGATCAACGACATCCTCGATTTAGCAAAAATTGAAGCGCGTCGGTTTCCATTAAATAAAAACTGGTACAGTCTTTACGACATCATCGATGCCTCGGCTCAAGGGATTTCCGGCTTAGCACAAAAGGCGAATGTCATTTTGGATTATGGTGAGAATTCTCATATTTACGTCGAAGTCGATCGAGATCGCATCCAACAAGTCATCACTAACCTATTATCAAATGCCATTAAGTACAGTCCAGATGGTGGAACCGTTTCTATTATTATCGACATTGATCGAGAGGAAAACATTATCGTCGAAGTGACAGATCAAGGTAAGGGAATTGCTCCCGAAGACCAGGAACTTATATTCCAACAATTTCGACAAGCGACAGGGCCTGAAAATCCTTTGGTCAAGGGCACTGGATTGGGACTTGCCATTGCCAAAGCTTTGATTGACGAACATCAAGGAGAAATTGGTGTTCGTTCATTACCAGGTGATGGTAGTACTTTTTACTTTACCCTTCCTAAATGGAAATTTGAAAAAGCGGAAGATAGAAACAATCACAAACAATTAGGTGGAGCAGCATGACCGACTTTGAACAGATGATGAAGGATCTTCAAAAAGAATATATTTCTGAGCTTCCCGATCGCATTAGGGAAATTCAAAGCCACTTTGAAGTAATGGACGCCAACCTGTTAAGGGATGACTTTCATAAACTCAAGGGAACAGGTAAAACCTATGGAATTCCTGAGATCAGTGAGCTTTGTGAAGTCGTGGAATCCATTTGTCTAAAAGGGGAAACTCTTATCAAAAAGGTTCTTCCACTTTCTATTGAGTTACTACATGAAATTCAAAAACGGCGCTCCAAAAACGAGAACTTTGCTCTTTCTTCGGACACCCGGTTTGCTCAGATCTGTAAGATCGAAAATAACGAAATGCATCAGGCCACCATGTAATTAAGGTGTAAACTGCACCCTTTATTTGCGGATAAATTCCTTTTTGAGATTTGCACGCCCTTTCATTGGCTCAAAAGGCTCAGACAAAGTGGGCAGCAGCGCTGCTCACTTCGTGAGCACCTCACCACCCAAACTCGCTTTTGAGACAATGAAAGGGCGTGCAAATCTCAAAAAGGAATTTATCCGCAAATAAAGGGTGCAGTTTACAAAAGGTACCCGTATCATTTTACTAAAAGTGTTGCTTGAACGTGCACTTAGTGCGTAAATGGCCTTTTAAAACATTGCCTATTGCGAGGTCCTCGTGAATTTCTTTGTTATCGTCTTCCTATCTTTGATTTTCCTTTTCAACACACAGCCTTCTCATGCTGAAGATAAAAATTGTGAGTACCAGTACATGACGAATCAATCCAAAATTGGCTGGACTGCTTTTAAAACTTCCGAAAGAGTAGCTGTTAATGGTGAGTTTAAAAAATTCGAAATTGAAGTGAAAAAAAAATCACATTCGCTTTCTGAACTTTTCGAAAACACAGAGGCAGAAATTCTAAGTCGACAGGTCGACACCGGAAACCCAGATAGAGACAAAACACTGTTTGATCACTTCTTTTCGAAAATTCTGAACAAATCTAAAATCAAAGGTCATTTTACAAAAGTCAGCCTACATGGAAATCAAGGTGATTTAGAGTTAAAATTAAGTTTGAACGGTGTGACTCGTACAGTCCCAATGAAATTGACCGTCAATGAAAGTAACATTTCCGCGGTTGGTGAGTTTGATCTGATGAAATTTGCCTTAGGAAAAGCCTACAACTCACTTCATAAAGCCTGTGAGAAACTCCACACGGGAAAAGACGGCCTCTCTAAAACATGGAAAACAGCTCAAATTCGATTGTCAGGAGTTATTCATCAAAAGTGTCCATAATTAATAAAAGGCGACTCCTACCCAATGAACTGTATTAGAAGTTTTGGGAATCTAAAAAGGAAGGTTATGCCTTCCTTTCTTTTTTACAAGATATTCACTTGGCGATGTTTGAAATACTTATTTGCTGGGTAAATCCTTGGACTTCAAAAGCCCTAGCCTCTAGTATCGCAGTCTTTCAAGCCCAAATACTGAACAATTAATAGGATGTTTTTACATGAAATTACTTTTCATACTAATTTGCATTCATGCCTCAGCGGTCCTAGCAAGCCCCCCCAAAGAGCCGACGCCTCCTAACTCTCGACAAGTCCCCGGACAAGAATTCGACTCAAAAGCAGCCTTTGAAGGATCTGACGAAGGATACATAAAAAATCCTATCCGCCGACAGCGCAGTCAAAGCATGAAAGCCCCTTCTTTTGCGCACCCGTTTGACCCACAACACGCTTCAACTCCAATTTTTACTGATATTGATCCTACCGTGCGCGAAAAAATTCTACGCAGCCTGATGAAGCCGGAAATTGGGAGTGTTGCCGTTCTAGCTGAAAATGGGGTCGGAAAATCGACGATCGTCAATGCTATCGCCTACGATATTATTTTCGACAATGTCCCTGATAAACTGAAGTATCATGATGTTTTTTTTATTGATATTGGCGCCTTAAGCAAAGGATCCGAGCGACCCGGAGTTCTTGAAGCAAAAGTTCAGGAAATCATTGATCTCAGCCGAGAGGAAAAAATCATTTGGGTGGTCGATGAAGTCCACAGTTTACGTGGTCAGGGCACCCATGAAGGAAATTCCAGTGATGTCTTTCAATGGCTCAAGCCGTGGATGACAGCCGGGGTGATCAAGGTGATCGGAATGTCGACACCAGACGAATTCAACGGGGCATTTTCCGGAGATCCAGCCCTAGAAGATAGATTCTCACGTGTTCTCATAACTCCTCCGAAAGGAGAGGCACTCATAAAAAACATCACCAATTGGGTTAAAGCCCGCTATGGACAAATGCTCGATCGACAGATCGTTGTGACGGCCATTAAATATGCGGAACAGTTTAATGCTATTGGACACCAACCGAGAAAAACCACGCTGTTATTACAAGAGGCCTTTTCATTGTTAGATTTTAGGGATTCTAAGGAGGCAATGAGCATTCTCACCCTTATGGAAGCCGCAATGAGTGAGTGGAATATCTCTGAAGCCTATTTTGATCCAGACGCTCGAGCCAATTTGATTGCCGAGCTTCCTGAGAAATTAGAGCAAAGAATTGTAGGCCAACCCCAAGCCAAAAAAGCTATTGTCGACGAAACAAGCTTTGCATATTCAGGAGTCAATAATCCAAAAACTCCACGTGTGAAGATCACTCTACCTGGACCAAGAGGAACAGGAAAAACCGAGATCGTATTTGCCTATGGCGAAGCAATGGAATTGCCTGTTCATCGAATTATGATGTCTCAGTACGCAACCCCTCGAGGGGGAGATATCGATAAACTAAAAAATGAAATTTACTCAGCAGTTAATAAAAACGCTTTTGTGGTTCTCTTTTTTGATGAATTGGAAAAATGTCCCATCGAAGTTCAAGATGCCCTTTTAGATATCCTTGATCATGGTCGTTTCACCGTAAAACGGAATACAGATACTACGGGGCGAAATCAGCGCACCATCACTGTCGACGTTAGTAAAACCAGTGTCTTTTTCGCGACAAATGCCGGTGAAGCAGAAATAATGAACGCTGATATCGTTCGCCCAAGGGGTATTGGATTCGCTGCGGAAACAAAGTCTTTAGAGATCTCTTCTTCGCAGATGCGTGAGATACTCATTAGCCACAATGTCTCCGGCCCACTGATCGATAGAACCCTTGTTGTTCCTTTTCATCCCTTATCACGACAACACTTTCGCGAAGTCATGGCTCTACAGCTAGAAAGAACCATCTCTGAAATTCAAAAAAATACAGGTGCAGAGTTCATCTATTCAACGCAGATGGTTCAGAATATGGCAAACTATCTAACTGACAGAAATTATCAACCTAATATGAGCGTTCGTCGGCTCCAAGAGATCTTTAATGAAGAGCTGCGCCTCCCCATTTCGCAAAATCTGATAGAGTTTCATGAGGTAGGAAAATACGAACTCACGTGGGAATATTTTGGCAACGCTGGAGCGCATTTAATTGTCACTCCTCAGAGTGTGGATTGTGAAAAACTCTTAATCAAAGAAGAGCGTCGACGCCAACCACGAAGAGTGAAGTGATCTAGAAGTCTCTCACGCTTACGGATGCATTGCGTCCGTATTGCGAAGGTGCAGATGGGGCTTCTTTGCCTCTTGCTCCGACTGAAGAAGTCTAATATGTTAAAGGCATGAATTTAGAGACACTAAAAACCCAAATCAATTCTGAACAAATTTTTACTGACAGCGAAGCCTTTGATACTTACGGTCGAGACTGGACTAAACACTACGCTCCCAAACCGAGTGCGATTGTCTTTCCTAAAACTACGGAAGAGGTCCAAAAAATTGTCCTTTGGGCTCGCGAACAAAATGTAGCCCTAGTCCCTTCCGGAGGGCGAACAGGACTCAGTGGGGCTGCCTTTGCTCTCAATGGCGAAGTGGTGGTGTCTTTTGAAAAAATGAATCAAATTTTAGATTTTGATTCCGTTGATAATGTGGTCCATTGTCAAGCGGGAGTGGTCACAGAACAACTACAAAACTTTGCAAAGGAAAAGGATCGGCTGTATCCGGTCGACTTTGCCGCCCGAGGATCCTCGCAAATTGGTGGCAATGTCGCGACGAATGCCGGTGGCATAAAAGTCATTCGCTACGGAATGACAAGAGAGTGGATCTCTTCTTTAACTGTCGTTACCGGCCAGGGAGAGATCTTAAAGCTCAACGGTGATCTTGTTAAAAATGCAACAGGATATGACTTTCGCCATCTATTCATTGGCAGCGAAGGAACTCTCGGCCTGATCACCGAAGTCGGTGTCCGTGTTACTCGACCGACTAAAGAGCTACAGGTCTTTGTCTTTGGCCTTCCAGAGTTAAAAGACGTTATGGAAGTCTACAAGGCCTACAATCAGCGTTTTCCACTCATGGCCTATGAGATGTTCACTGATCTAGCGTTAAAGTATGTTGTCGAGTCTACAGGTCTCTCGCGACCCTTTGAAACAGCGGCTCCCTTTTATGTACTTATGGAGCTTGAGATTGATCATGACGATACTTTAGAACAAGCCATGGAGCTTTTTGAAAGCTGCATGGAAAAAGGATGGATTATCGACGGCACCGTTAGCCAAAATGGCCAACAAGCTAAAGATCTCTGGAGACTTCGAGAAGACATCACAGAAGCCACGACTCACAAGAGTCCTTACAAGAACGATGTCTCCGTCAGAGTTTCAAAAGTTCCTGAATTTCTAGAAAGTCTTTCTACCGTCATTCAAAAAGAGCATCCAACTTTTGAAGTCGTATGGTTTGGACATATTGGAGATGGAAACCTGCATATTAATATTTTAAAACCAGATGATCTTTCAAGTGATGAATTTGTCGCTCGTTGTAAAACAGTCGATAAGACGATGTTCTCGATGATTCAAAACCTTCAGGGCAGTGTCTCTGCTGAACATGGGGTGGGACTAACGAAAAAGCCATTTTTAGGATACACCCGCAGTGATGCTGAGATATCCTATATGCGTTCCATTAAGAAACTCTTTGATCCCGATGGGATTTTAAACCCAGGTAAATTATTTGATCTTTAAAGGGAGGGGTCCACATGTGGTCTTATCTTGAAATAGAAAGATATGAACCCACTCATCCCATAGCAGATCAGGTAGCTATTGTATCCCATGGCTTTCCCGGCAATTACACAAAAAATGAGGACCTGGCATTTGCCCTTTCCGCATTAGCCCAAATAGATACCTATGTGATAAAGTACAAAGGAGTCGGCTCAAGAATTGGGGAATTCTCCTTTAAAGGTGTTATGAAGGACATCTCAGAATTCATGAGCCAATTTGAAAAGACCACTCGATTTACCATGGTCGCTCACAGTTGGGGAGGGACCGCTTCATTACAAGGCGTTCTCGATCATTCTCAACAAATACAGCAAATATTTTATTTAGCCCCTATGCTGGAGTGGCCCAAACAAAGCTACATCATCTCTATCATAAAGGATTTAGCCCGCTGGCAGGGTCAGCTAAAAGGTTTTTTTCCCAATGTCGAATCTTTGATAGCCGAGTCTGAACAGCTTTATGAATCTCAACCTGACAGACTTCAAAAATTAGCAAAGCTAAATGTTCCGATCACTGTCTTTCATGGAACACGAGACACCGTTTTAGAAATCTCTCTTTCTGAAAAATTTGTTCAAAGCTGTCGTTCAGCAGAACTTATTACTTCAGAAGAAGGCCATTACTTAGAAGATCGCCCTCGTCTGCGCACGCTGATTCTAAAAGAAGTATTGGATTTAAGATACAAGGACCAACCTAAATAAATGGACCTTCACTGATTGCTCCCCTAAGGCGATTCTTAATCTCTTTGAATGAATCTTTTTAAGCAGTCATTTCGATATTCTTCCCATGTGCCGTTACGAATGGCTTCACGAGCGCGCTCCATCACTTTCGCATAAAAGTAAAGGTTATGTATTGTGTTGAGACGAGCCGACAAGATCTCTCCCATCATAAAAATATGTCTTAGGTAAGCACGGCTGTAGTTCTTGCAAGTGTAGCAGTCGCACTCCGGATCTAAGGGGCCAGGATCTTCTCTGTAAACGGCCTTTTTGATACTCATCTTACCTTGCCAAGTAAACAAAGTTCCATTGCGGGCCACTCGCGTTGGCATCACACAGTCAAACATATCTATTCCGGAATCAATACAAAGAATTAAATCCAGTGGGGTCCCGACTCCCATTAGATAGCGCGGTTTATTTTTAGGCATTGCAGGTCCGACAATCTTTACCAGTTCATGCATCATCTCTATCGGCTCACCAACGCTAAATCCACCTAGAGCGTAGCCGGGAAGCTCAACACTTGTGATCTCTTCTAAACTTCGCATTCGCAAGTCAATATCAAGCCCCCCCTGAACGATTCCAAAAAGCAGGCTCTCTTTTCGAGTCATAGCCTCCTTAGAACGGTGGAGCCAACGTAAAGTCAGCGCCATCGATTCTAAGATTTTTTCCTTCGGGGCCGGATGTTCTAAGCACTCATCAAAAGCCATAATGATGTCGGACCCAAGAGCCATCTGTATTTGCATACTCTTTTCTGGACTGATAAAGTGTCTGGCACCATCGATGTGACTTTTAAACTCTACCCCTTCCTCACTTAATTTATTCAACTTCGAAAGAGAGAAAACTTGAAATCCACCACTGTCAGTCAGAATTGGGCCATCCCAATTCATAAACTTATGAAGTCCACCCATTTTTTCAATAAGCTCTTCTCCAGGGCGTAGGTGCAAATGGTAGGTGTTTCCTAAAACAATCTGACTTCCCATTTCTTTAAGTTCTTCAGGAAGCATGGCTTTTACCGTGGCTTTCGTTCCCACTGGCATAAACACAGGCGTTTCAATCGCCCCATGATAGGTCACTAAACGTGCCTGTCGAGCTTCTCCACATTGAGCCTTTACCTTAAAACTTCCTAAGACTTCATCCATACTGATAGATCCCCATAACTAAACAACCGGAACTCTTTTTCTATCGCCCACTGATAAGCCGATCGAACATTCTCTGTCCCCGCAAAAGCGGACACCAAACACAGCAGTGTAGATTCCGGTTGATGAAAATTGGTCATTAACACATCGACAACTTCGAACTGAAAACCTGGCTTTATAAAAAGATGGGTCTCTCCTTGAAGATGTCCTTCTTCCGTTTTTTGCAAAAGACCTTTCGGCCAAGATTCTAGAATTCGCAGGGACGTAGTACCCAAAGCCCATATTCGATGCCCTTTCTTCTTCGCTTCAAGTATCGTCTGTTGCGTCGACTGCGATATATATCCCCATTCACCGTGCATATCATGCTCATTTAGGTCTTCGACTTTGATGGGCAAAAAAGTTCCTAGCCCGACATGTAGCGTGACCTTTTCAACTATAACACCGCGATCTTTCAAATTCTGCCAATCTTGATTGGTGAAGTGCAGTGAGGCCGTCGGAGCTGCGCTACTTCCGGCTTTTTCAGCCCACTCTGTCTGATACCACTTCTCATCCTCGCTCTTCATGTGACGCTCGTCTCGAGCTTTTTGAATGTAAGGAGGCAACGCAAATTCGCCAAACCTTTGAAAGTAGGTTTCGCCTAATGAAGAACTCACTCTCACGGTCTGTGGCAAACCCTTGGCGATCAAAGTCATTTCAACATCACCGGGCAATATGGTTTTAGCTCCAAGCTTCCAACCACGAGCGGGAAACAAAACGTGCCATTGATCTCCGGCAGGGTCGCCCTCAGAAGAAGGTTCATTTAAGTGATCTATTGAAACTTTCTCAGGATCTCTGGAGGGACTTCCAGCCGGACCTCCAGCCGGACCTAAAAACAGAACTTCCAAACCGTCGACAGTAAAAATACGACGTTTGCTCACTTTGGTGTCATTGATCACCACGACATCGCCTTTTTTAAATTCAGACATTAACTCCTCAGAGCTAACTTCGTTTGGGCTACCATTCCACAATAGGCACCGGTGGTCCTGACGAGGAGCCGTTGCAATCAAGTGTGCTGGAAAATCATATATAAGATCCGAACGTTTCACGGAGCGCATCATAGGGGCTCAGTGGCAAATTTTCAATCGAGAATCACCCGAAATAGCCTTTAAATAGAGCATTTCATCATAGATTCGCAGGTGCCCTCTATTTTGAAAGACTTAAGTTTCCGATTGTTAATGTCAAAAAAATGCCGGGATTTCTCCCGGCCAGCAGAAAATTCGGAGCCTAAGGGGTAGCTCCGAAAACTGTTTCCTAGACTCTCTCCCCCACCGGCAGAGCCTAAGAGATCCCTCCCCAATCTTCCTATTCAATAATAAGTTTGGGATTTATCCTTACCTTTGGTGCGGACAAAGACTTTCACTAGGGCTTCCGTACCTAAAAAGTAAAGTAAACTCGCTAGAAAAAGAAAGAAAAGATTTAAACAAAACAGCTCTATTAACAACGAATCACTCACTTTTCCTCCCTTCCTCGTTCTATGATTTATCAATCGGAAGCTTCCTGCCTCCTTATCTATCGTCCCACCATGGACTCATTAATACGACACCATCAAACCCAAGCTGGGTTAGGATTTGCCAGATTTTTTTTAAGTTTTTCTATCTGCCTAATATCACTCACTTATAATTAAGAAGCTCCGGTTGACAGATCTCCTGTTTCTCTTTAGTTTAGGCGCTTGGATCGGACCTGACACTTATCAGGCTTCAAGGAAACTTGAAAGATTCCAAGGATTGAATGATTTGTCCGCTAGTGCTGGAATTGGTAGACAGGCTG
>JAGRAG010000023.1 GCA_020435025.1 Bdellovibrionales bacterium
TTTCTGCTTTTTTCTCCTTAATTGCTGGCGAATTCTTCTTACCCTCAATAAAGCCCTCTTTTAGTGCCGCTATATTTTCAACTTGAAATTCTTCCATTGGAAGATCAATTTCTACGACGTCCTCCCTGGGCTCTCCAAGTAAACTTCCAAGCCCACGCCCTAAACCCCGCTTGCTTTTCACTGGCTTAACTGTTGTGTTCTTAGACATGGGACTCTCCTTGGTACGCTGGCTCTTCAATCATCGTGTTAACAGGATCTATAGGTGTATCGGTTTCCGTTGTCGGTTGGTTTTTTTCAGTTTTGGGATAGACTTTTTTATCTAACTCTTTTGCCAACTCTAAATATTTCTTCGCACCGATAGACTTGTTATCGTATGAAAATATTGATTGCCCGTGACTCGGCGCTTCACTAAGGCGGACGTTTCTAGGTATTATGGCATTGAATACTTTAGACCCAAAGTGAGTTTGTATCTCTGATACGACTTGGTGACTTAAGTTATTTCGACGATCGAACATTGTCAGTACAATTCCCTGAATTCTTAACTCTGGGTTTAAGTTTTTCTTAATAATTCCAGCCGTATTTAATAGTTGGCTGAGCCCTTCTAACGCGAAGTATTCACATTGCAATGGCACCAAAAATGTATCGGCCGCACACAGCGCGTTAACAGTTAAAAGCCCTAGTGATGGCGGACAATCAATTAATACATAGTCGAATTCACTGGCTACTGACTGAATAGCTTTCTTCAAACGGTATTCTCGTTGCGGCATGTCAACAAGCTCTATTTCCGCTCCTACCAAATCCGGGTTTGCAGGGGCCACTAATAAGCCTTCGCACGAAGTCTGTTGACTGACATCAACTAGTTTTTTCTCTCCTAGGAGAACATGATATACATTTCTCTCTTGGTTTTCATACCTTTTGATTCCTAATCCACTGGAAGCATTTCCCTGTGGATCCATGTCAACAACCAGTACTTTTCGCCCGATTTGAGCCAATGCCGCTGCTAAATTTACTGAAGTTGTTGTTTTACCGACTCCACCTTTTTGATTAGCTATACAAATCGTTCTTGTCATGTCTGTCCCCTCGCCTTTCCTTGGTTTCTCGCACTAATCTACAAGAATCTCTAAGATTTTCATCTTAGTCTGCCGATTGTTCCATGTGGAACATTTGGAGTCTAGTATTATGAGCTTTTTTTTGCAAAATTTAACAAAGTTCCTTCTTGTTTCTGGCCTAATTGGAGTATTTCTTACATCTATCGGCTGCAAAGAAAAAGACCCTAATCCGGAATTAAAAGATCCCATTTATCTCGATTTAAAAAAGATTGCTGAGGATCTAGCTAAAGAGGTTGAATCAAAAGAAAAGGAAGTTCCTAAACTAAAAAATGAAATCGAGAAAGAGAAGGTTCGGACTCTTCCTCTAAAGCTGGCTCGAAAAAAGCTTAGAGAGCACTTAGACAAGTTGAAAATGGTAAAACAAGATGCACATTATGCTAAAATTCGGGCTGAAAAGAGAAAAGTGTTAGGAAGACAAGCGTATATTATAGCCTTCCAGAAAGGTGAATCATGGCCGGATCCAAAGGAATTTGAACTATATAAAGTGAATAGGCGGCTAAGGTCGGCAGACTTAAACTGGAATAAACGCGTACCCAAGCTTCAGTCAGCAAATCCAAACTTTTCCGGTCAAAAACCTCAAAAAAATGAAGAAAACGAAAAGTAATAAGATGGTTCTGGTTCATTCGCGAAAGCTATTGTTCCACATGGAACAAAAAAAATGAAACTTCACTGTTCCACGTGGAACACTACCTTTTGGTAACCTTAATTATCGACAATTTTGCGTTGGAAGAGGGTAGAGAGTAATCACCTAATAGTTGAGGGGTGTAGTGCATTGATACTTGGCTAGGAATATCAGCTACTTCTCGAAACCAAGAGTCGCTCTTGAAGTTGTAGTACGTAGCTCCCTTTTTCATTTTTTGCCTAGCCACAATAAGAGTTTTTCCTAAACTAGCGAATCCTCTAGAAACAGCACACTCTATACTGTCCTCAGAAATCTTTTCAAATTGCGTATTGATGACCTCAGCATTATTAAGGTGCAGACGTTTAACCATCAATTTAAGAAACTCACATTTACGAGAATCAGAATCTAGAAGAAAAATTTTCTTCTGCCTATCCATAATGGCCAAAACAATACCTGGAACTCCGTTCCCACTACCTATATCATAAATATTATTATGCTTAGCATCATTTAAAATGAGCTGACCACCTAAAATTGCATCAGCAATATGTAGCTCATCTGCTGACTCCTCAGTCTTAGAAGAAATTAAATTGATAGATTTATTAAAGTGTAAAAGCTCACTATGATAGAGTTTTAACTTTTCTAAAACTTCGGCTTCCATAGAGGGAAACCATTTTGAGATTCGCCAGTTCACATCCATATTGCGATTTAACACCTCGGTTCATGATGACCTTTTAAGTGAATCATCAAAGCTTGGACCGCTGAGGGATTCACCCCACTTATTCTCTGGGCCTGACCAAGAGTTCTCGGCAATACCTTCGAAAGCTTTTCAACTTCCTCGTTTGACAACCCACGTACCAGACTATAGTCCATATCGGCAGAAAGCGGATAGTCTTCAAGTTTTTTTGCCTGATTAATCAACTCATTTTGTCTTTTTATATAGCCTTCGTATTTGACATCGATTTCTACAGGATCAGAAATAACTCGCTCGGGACATTTTGGCCCACCAAATCTCTCCAAACTAAAACAGTTAATTTCATTGCGTCTCAATAAGACACTTAAATTACATGGTTTATTCAATACGGGAGAATTGAGTTCTGTTAAAATGGACTGAGTTTGTTTATCGGGAACAACTTTATGGCTATCCAAAGACCTACGGTACTCACGGCGCCTATTTAATATATCAATGACCAGGCCCTGATTATGATCATCAATTAGGCTCCATTGAATAGCCTTTCCTGACAATCTCTCTAATACGTTGTCTTCTCTTAACGCAAGTCGGTGCTCTGCTCTAGAAGTCATCATTCGATAAGGCTCTTTAGTTCCTTTGTTTACCAAATCATCAATTAAAACGCCAATATAAGACTCATGACGCTCTAAAATTAGTTCTTCTTTATTTTGCACATACATGGCTGCATTGACACCCGCAATCAATCCCTGACCACCAGCTTCCTCATACCCGCTAGTCCCATTAATCTGACCCGCTAAAAATAGACCCTTAAGTGGCTTAGTCTCCAAGCTCCGCCAAATTTGATCCGGCTCCACAAAATCGTACTCTACCGCGTATCCTGGTTTTAAGATCTTTACAAATTCCAGTCCTGGAATGGTTTTTAAAAAATCATATTGAACATCTTCTGGTAAACTTGTCGAAATACCCTGCAAATAAATCTCATCCGAGTTCAAGCTTAACGGCTCCAGAAACGTCTGATGGCGATCTCGGTCCTGAAAGCGAGTGATCTTATCTTCAATGCTTGGACAGTATCTGGGGCCTATTCCTTCAATTAGGCCGGTAAACATTGGTGATTTGTCTAAGTTTTTTCTAATAATTTCATGTGTTTGCTCATTTGTATAGCCGAGGTAACAAGCAACTTGTGGAAGAGAAAGGCTTCCGCTACTTGAGTATGAAAATGGAAAAAATTCCGAGTCCCCAAACTGAGGTTCAAGGATATCCCAATTAATGGAACTTTTCGCAAGACGGGGAGGGGTTCCTGTTTTTAAACGGCTTACTCGAAATCCAAAGCTAGCCAATTGTTCTGATAAACCAGTTGTCGACTTATCTCCCACACGACCACCGCTACTTTGTACAAGGCCTATATGCATCACTG
>JAGRAG010000024.1 GCA_020435025.1 Bdellovibrionales bacterium
TTGGCAAATAGATTTTCGATATCTCCTCGCCATCTAACTAGACAGCTCCTGCTTTGTTGCCGTCCGCCTAAAGGCGGATCGCGTCCACTCGGCAAACTACCACAAAGGGGGACATCCTAAAGACTTGAGAGCTTTCAAAACCGACACTTCAATGATTTTTTTAAATTCAAGAAGGAATCCTATTTTTCTTAGACCGCAGATTTGGGCAAAGCCAGGAGAACCAACTGAGGCGTACCGCTGTACGCCGCAGGGAGGGCCGACGCAGATGAGCTCAAAGATGAGGTGAAATATGATTTTTTTTAACACGGTAACTATTCATAGTTTGCCTCAGATTTGGGCGAAGCCAGGAGAACCGACTGAGGCGTACGGCTGTACGCCGCAGGGAGGGCCGACGCAGATGAGCTCAAAGATGAGGTGAAATATGAATAGTTACTTGGAAAGGAGTTATAATGAAGAGAGTCCCCCCCTCCCCTTTGTCGAATTATTGGGCCGAAGCAACTTTTCATTCCAACAAGGGGCTTCGCACCCCGAAGAGATGCTCCATCAAGCTCGAACCTTGGGTTATACTGGTTTTGGCCTTTGTGATCTCAATGGCCTTTACGGAGTAGTTCGTGCTTATCGCGCCTTACATAAGCCCTCACAGTTTTCCTATGAAGAGCTCTCGTCTTTAGCCTTACCAGCTTCTCGGTTCCGCTTTCATGTAGGTGCTGAAATGCAATTGGCGGATCAAAGTTCTGTCGTTCTTTATCCGATGTCCAAACAAGGTTATTTTCATCTTTGCCAATTGATCACCCTTTGTAAGCAGTCGGCTCCCAAGTCTTTTTCCAGTTTAACCCTCGATGATGTTCTTCAACACTCTGAAGAACTTGTCGCTTTTCCTTTGCCCCCTTGGAACAGACTGAGTTTAAAACAGTTAAAACAATCGTTTCAAGAACGTCTTTTCCTACCCGTATGGAGAGATTATTCATGGCAATCTTTGCAGCTTTATCACGATGCTTTAAAGATAGAAGACGAATTAGACATTCCTTTGTTTGCAACACAACGTCCTTTTTTCCATAAAAAAGAAAATAAACAAATTCACGACGTCTTTACTTGTCTTCTTCACGGCACCACTTTAAAGGAGGCCAAAAGTCGTCTAATGACTAATAGCGAACGAGTGCTTCACCCTCTTCCACAACTATGGCGTATCTGGAAAGATCGTCCTGATCTACTGATAAAAACTGTTGAAATCTCCAAACTCCTACAGTTTCAACTAAGTGAATTGCATTATTCGTATCCCACGATAGCCACACCTTCTGGCCAATCCAGCTTTTCTTATCTAAAAGCTCTCGTAGATAAGGGTTTAAAAACACGCTTTCCCAACGAAGTGCCACAGAAAGTACTACAAACAGTTCATCATGAATTGCAACTCATAGAAGAGCTAAGCTATGAAGACTACTTCCTGACACTGTATGATATTTGCGAGTTTGCTAAATCTCATGGCATTCTTTACCAGGGCCGAGGATCTGCCGCCAACTCGGTCGTGTGCTATCTGCTCGGGTTAACGGCTGTAGACCCCGTTAAAGTCGATTTATTATTTGAACGATTTTTATCTAAAGAACGCAACGAGCCTCCTGATATCGATATTGATTTTGAAAGTGGCCGACGCGAAGAAGTGATACAATACATCTACCAAAAATATGGACGCACTCATGCGGCGCTCACTTGCACCGTGATCACTTACCGAGTCAAAATGGCGTTACGAGATGTAGGAAAAGTTTTAGGAATTCCCCAAGAAATTCTTTCTCGTTTGATTACATTTATGGGGCGTGATGGTATCAAGCGCCTGCGGACTCACACAGAAACTCTGCAAGCTTTTGGATTAACCTCTCAACAACTAGAGCTTTTATTAAGTCTGTCTCAACGACTTATGGGTTTTCCTCGGCACTTAGGCATTCATACAGGGGGTTTTGTTTTGACCCGTCACCCGATCACTGAGTGTGTCCCTGTAGAGAATGCGACCATGGATCTTCGTACAGTGATTCAGTGGAACAAGGACGATCTGGAAACTTTAAAAATGATGAAAGTGGATATTTTGGGACTTGGAATGCTCACAGCCCTACAAAAATCTTTTGCCCTCTTAAAGACACATAAAAATATAAATCTGGGACTGTATTCCTGTCCCTCTGATGACCCTGCCACATACAAAATGATTCAACAAGCTGATACTATCGGTGTTTTTCAAATTGAATCTCGCGCACAGATGAATCTCTTACCTCGTTTAAAACCAAATTGTTTTTATGATCTTGTTATTGAAATAGCCATTGTCCGTCCGGGTCCCATAAAAGGCGGAATGGTTCATCCCTTTATTCGTCGACGTCGTGGTGAAGAATCCGTTCAGTATGCGCACCCTGATCTTATTCCTATTTTAAAAAAGACATTAGGGGTTCCTATCTTTCAAGAGCAGATTATGAAAATCGCCTCCACCGTTTGCGGTTTCACCCCTGGAGAAGCCGATGAGCTACGTCGAATCATGTCGTCTGGATGGCTGCGCCCAAATCAACTAGAAGGTCTGCGTAAGCGCATTATTAATGGCATGCTTCAGCACGGACTTAAAATGGAGTACGCCACTCAAGTTTTTAACACCATTGTTGGTTTTTCTTCTTATGGATTTCCAGAGAGCCATTCCGCAAGCTTCGCTCTTATTGCCTATTGCAGTTGCTATTTAAAAAAGCACCATCCTGAAGTCTTTGTTTGCTCTTTGCTAAATAGCCAGCCTATGGGTTTTTATTCTGCAAGGGCACTTATCGCAGATGCAGAAAGACACAAGGTTTCTTTTCTACCTCTATGTATACAAAAATCTGACTATGAGTACACACTAGAAAAGCCCACTCACAGTGATAGCTTTTCAGTTCGTGTTGGTTTTATTGCAATCCACGGGCTTAAAAAAAGCCCTATAGAACGATTGCTTTTAGAACGACAGCGGCATGGTCCCTTTAAAGATCTCGCCGATCTTATCCGCCGCACCAGTCTCTCAAAAACGCTCGTTCTTTCCTTAGGAGCTATTGGGGCCTTTCATAGTATGGGATTCTCTGTTCGATCCGCCTTATGGATGATTCAATCTATCGATTTTGATGCCAATAGTTTCTTATGGGGACTTCCAAAGGATCTTCTTTATACTCAAAACACAGAAACTCCTTCTTTTACTAAAAACGACTTTCCTCATGAAATTCCCTGGGAAAGTTTGCAAAGAGAGTACCATATGCAAGGATTTTCATTAAATGCTCACCCCATGTCTCTTATTAGAAAATTTCTTGTTAAGCTTTCTGAAGGCTATTTAGAAAATCGTTTTATTCCTTTTTCTAACTCTGAACAGCTAAAATCTGCAAGACCTAATACCGCTGTCCGCATTGCTGGTCTTTTGAGCATTCATCAAAGGCCCCCCACAGCCAAAGGTTTTTCGTTTCTCACCTTAGAAGATGAAAAGGGACTCTTTAACGTCATTCTTTCTCCAAAAATCTATCAACAATTTCGTGATATCATAGCTCACAACCATTTTCTGGAAGTGCGTGGAAAAAAAGAGCAGTACCAAGGAGTGATCAATATTCGCGCCATCGCCCTTGTCGCTCTTCCCATAGAAGAGTGGATGTCTCAAAAGGCTCCAAAAACATTGTCAAAAAAAGCCGACACCCCTCATCGCTATCATTAAAAAATGTTCCGATTCCTTTTCCAGAAACCTTTTTAAAGGCCTAAGGATTTGTATATGATGCGTTTTTGCACTTCATTGGAGCCACCGTAAATAGTCATAAAACGAGTGTCGACAAAGGCTTTTCCAACAAAGGAGTCGGCAAGATAACCGTTGCCTCCATGAAGCTGCAAACACCGATCAATCACCCGTGTCTGCATTTCGGTCATGGACCATTTCGCCATGGCTGCACTTTCTTGACTCAAATTCCCCGATAGATTTTGAAGAATGCACTGGTTCAAAAAAGCTCTTGAAAACTCAATATCTGTTTTGAGCTCAGCTAACAGGTCTCCCACATTCTGAAATCGCCCCAAAGCCTGACCAAACACCTCTCGCTCTTTGACATACTCGAGTGTTTTTTCAAAAACGGCTTCAGACATCGCAAAAGCACTGCAAGCAATGCTTAAACGTTCTTGAGGAAAACAGGACATTAAATATAAAAATCCACGCCCCTCTTTTCCTAATAAATTTTCACTTGGCACTAATACATCAGAAAAATTCAACTCCACCAAGTCTCTGGCATGACAGCCTATTTTTTTAAGTAGACGGGACCGATCATACCCTGTTGAAGTGGGTTCGACCAAGAACAGGCTTAAACCCAAATCTTTCTTTTCTGAAGATTTTGCTACAACAATCGCCAAGTGATGAATGCTGCCATTAGAAACGAATTTCTTGGACCCATTTAAAGTATAATAACTCTCACCCTTTACCGCCGTCGTTTGACAATTTTTAATATCACTTCCACCCTGTGGTTCTGTAATAGCTAGTGAAAGAATCACTGAACCAGAATGAATCCCAGGACCCCAGCGGTGAATCTGATCCGCATTTGCTGTCTCAAAAAATAGTTTCGCAGCAACATCATTGTGTAAAGTGAACCCCACTCCCAAATAACCCTTTTCTGCCAAAACTTGATTGATGATTACATTGTGTCGATAGTCTCGATCTGGAAAAGGAGAACCGCTTCCAGAGGGACAAAGAAACCCCTGTTCACCGGCCTTTAACCACAATTCCCTTGAAACAGTTCCTTCAATTTCCCATTTCGCATAATGAGGCTGAATTTCTCTTTGCACAAAAGCCTCAAAGTCCGATTTAAAGGCAATATGCGAGTCTTCGAATATCATATCTTTCATTTTTCACCTATCACTTTAAGATCTATAAGGTTCCGCTCAATATCTTCTACGCGAAGCCAATCTTCAATTTGACACTCATCAAGTGAGATTTGAAAACTATCAGAAATTTCAATAGCTAACTGAACAATCAAAAGAGAATCCAGCCCCAACTCTTCGTTTAAGAGAGATTGCGAAGTCACCTCACTCCAACGGACTGGTAACTTATATTTGCGAACCAACTTTTCTATAACGTTATGTACTTGCTCCACAAAGTCTCCTATATTATTAAGTCATTGCTTTGAACGACCAATTCTTTCACCTGGGCCCGATCTACTTTTCCTGTTCTAGTTTTGGGAATGTTTTCAACTAGAATGTAAAAGCGTGGACACTCTTCTTCACTTAAAGAGCATTTGGCATATTTTTTAAACTCTAAAAAATCAAAATCTGCATCAGTCCGAAGAACACAAATTGGAATATCCCCAGACACCTCGTCCCTACGAGCTGAAACAACGACTTCCACAACTCCTAAAAAATCTTTAAGTTTCCTTTCTATTTTTTCTGGGAAAATAGACTTAGAGTTACACTTTAGAAGAGTTTTCTTACGACCCAATATATATAAAAAACCTTCCTCATCAATATACCCTATATCTCCAGTTTTAAAATATTCATTAGGCGAATGTCGAACCAACTTACCCGATTCTAAGTATCCCCAGTAAGCAGAAGGCGACTTCACACAGATCTCACCCATTGTCACATTTGCTAAAGACTCGCCGTTAAGAGGTTCAATTTTAAGTTCACTAGGTACAGGGGTCTTTCCCACACTCATTATTTTCGATTTGTTATCAAGCAAATTATTGCATGCGATTCGCAATACCTCTGTCATAGCATAGCAGTTAAAAATAGCGGCCATTGGAAAAAGATCTTTTGCTAAATTCAGGTCCTTTTCAGTTAAGTGATCTCCTCCAAGCCACACGACCATTTGTTGATCTAATGGTTTAAGAGTTGGGAACTTTAAAATCACTTTCAAAATCGAAGCTAAAAGCAGTATATCTGTGATCTTTCTTTTTTCAATCTCCTTAAATAGTTTATAGAGATGACCTGAATGTTTCGAAAAATAAATTCGAACATTTTTCGTAAGTAAGCCGCTGAACAGAGAGTAAAGTCCAGCTAAATGATAAGGGGAAAGGTAAAGCAGATATCTTCTCTCTATATCGTCAGAAAAAGGCACCATAGATGACGGTGAGTTTTTAAGAGCATAGTAAAATGCTGACTGTTTCAGAATAATAATCTTAGACTCTCCCGTAGTTCCTGACGTTAAAAGTCCAAAGGCTCCTTCTTTTAAAATCGAAAAATCAGTGTCACACAACAGACCTCTTCTAGAAGAGTCGCCTTCGAAGGATTCATTGGCTGTAGGAATAAAATTGTCGGAAATCAGTCGAATCTGATACTCGTTCTGAAGCTCAACAATATCTCTGCGAGCTGTTTTAGGGTCGACTAATATCGGGACCAACCGTAGTTTCAGAGCTGCAAGAAAAAGAGATAGAAAGTCTAGCTTGTCCTCTACCGACAACAAGAATAGATCGCCGGGCCGAAATCCGCTCATCCCTAGGTCTTTAGACTTTTGGACCATCCGTTCCAACAAATCGAAACCACAAATGCTTCGTTCCTTTTCACAAAAGTCTATCTCCAAACTCTTATTTTCGAGATTAGATAGTATCTCATCAATGAGTTGGGGCAATGGTTCACCCTCCCTCATGGCCAGACAACTTCACATGAATCAGATACTGTTTATGATTTCTTTCAATATGCTCTATCCCCTCTTCAATCGCTTTTTTCAAATCCGATGCCTCCGACACCACTGTTGCTTTAAAACCATATATCTTTGCAAATTCTTTGATCTCAGGTTGCTCACTCCAGGTTGTTAAAGGCACAGGACGATCTTTAGAATGAAAAAGTTCAGGATACTTTAATCGGGTCTCACGTTCTATCGACCGATACCCTTGATTGTCTAAAACCACAAAAAGAACGGGAGCTTCGAGTGAAGACGACAATCCATGAACGACATAGGGATTACTAAAAGCATAGGACCCATCGCCAATGCAACACACTGTTAGAGACGTTTTGTTTACCATTTGAAAACCGATAGCTGCAGCAGGGGCCCAACCCAAACAAGAGGCCGAACCAATGCGAAAATAGTGGCCCGGTTGTATCCGATCTAACAAAGCATCTGGTAACTCATACTCGTTAAACAAAGTGTAATTTTCTTTCCAATTCTCCATGAGATCGGATGCAACTTTATGAGCTGTTAGCTCTGTGAATGTCTGTCGGTTACCGTTTAACACCTGCGATCGAACAATAGAAAGATTCGTACGTCTCCGCTCTATTGACTCGTGATTTACTTGTTTTTCAAACCACTTCTGCATCTCAATAAGAAAATTTGATACGTTGGTTTTCAGGCTTATATGAGACGGAAAACTTCGCAACGCTATCTCCGAAAAAAGAGGATCTTCGCCAACCTGTATAACCACTATTTCGATGCCATCAAATCTGTCTAAAGGATACCACGGAACATCCGTTTCCAAAATCAAAACACAATCGGGTCGATACACATCAAAACTAAAATCATTACCAAAATACAAGGGATGACCATGTGAAAAATTTTGATAAAGAGGTTTATGCGTCACCACGGGAACGGCAAACTGCTCACTAAAGCGTTCTAATATTGCGACGGCTTCAGGGGTCTTCCCTACTGAGTTTGTTAAAATCAAGGGCCTTTCACTCCTGAGCAAGTGTTCACAAACCCTTTCGATAGCGTCGTAAGCAGGAATCACTGGGCTTTCAGGAGAAATTACAACCTCATCGGAATAAGGAGGCGTAGATACTGACTGATATAAAATTTCCTGAGGAATCACTAGTAGAACAGGCCCCTGAGCTCCCGATTGCGCCAAAGCCATTCCTCTATCGATAGCCGAACCCAATTGATCCGCTCGTGAAAGTTGGTATGTCCACTTAAAACTAAAACTTGTGGCATGACTTAAATATTGAGATTCCTGCCCCCAATGAATAAATTTATCCCTAGAACCTCGCCGTCCCACTTCAGTGTCGGGGTTACCCCCGACGATGACAAAAAGAGGAATGTTCATTTTTTTTGCATTTTCAATAGCACCCATTGCATTGAGAAGACCGACACTTGAATGGAGTAGCACGACCGGTATTCTCGCCCTTGCTAAATAATGTCCATACGCACAGCTGACGGCGGCAAACTCATGAGGCACCAGATGACAACGCATCTGAAATTTAGAATCCGTCTGTAGCTCGGAAATGCCAGCAAGAATCGGTGCTGCTTCCGTACCCGGATTGGCAAATAACGCCTCTACCTTTCGGCTGTTTAAGCAATCGAGCAACCAATAGCCGATGGACTTTTCAGAAGGCGCATCACTACTTATTTCTCGCATAATAAATGGCTCCTATTTATCAAAACCGAGTTGTCTGAGAGCTTTTTTATAAGCTTCAATTAATTTTTCATTTCTCTTGCGATCTAAAATGGAAATTCGATGGTGATTGGAAAACCCATATCCCGTTAACGATTTCACAAGAACGCCGTGATCTTTTAAAACCTCAAACACGGTTTTTTCATTAAGCGGATGAACACCCACAAAAAGAAAATTGGCCTGTGAAGGTTGAACCTGAAGACCAAGATTTTTTAATTTCTCAAAAAGCCAACGTCGCTCAATAAAGTTCTCTTCGCGAATTCCTTCAATGTGAGGCAAATCCTCCAGAGCTGCTAAGGCTGCCGTCTGGGCAATACAATTTACTGAAAATGGAACCAACACTTTATTTAAACAACTTGCAAACTCGCTATTTAAAAGAGCATAGCCAATACGTAAACCTGGAAGACCAAAAATTTTTGAAAAAGACCTTAAAACAATTAGATTTCTATGATCTTGCAAAAAAGAAAGAGCACTGTTTTCTGGATAACTATCCGTATACTCAATATAGGCTTCATCGATTATAACGTACGTCTCATCAGGGACTTTTTCTAAAAACTCTTTAATGGTCTGACGGCCAACCACTGTTCCTGTCGGATTATTCGGATTAGAGAAAAATACAAATCGTGTGTCCTTATCTATATTTTCTGCAATTTCTTTTAAGTCCACCTGACTGTTATTTAAATCAACCTCTTTAAAGCTAAAGTTTAATATTTCACAAGCTACTTTAAATTGAATAAAACTTCCCTTCGAAAGGAGCACATTCTGATTCGGTTCTCCGGCACAAATAAGAATTTGCCGAATCAGATCCATAGCTCCATTGCCGATAACAATATTTTTTTCTGGTATGGCAAGAAATTCCGATAACTTTTGCTTTAAAGGGAGGGCTTCGGCATCTGGATAATGACTGATTGCTGTAAGCGAATTTTGAATGCTAACCATGACACTTGGTGATGGTCCATAGATATTTTCATTATCAGCAAAATTATCAATTTCGAACTGTTTCTTCCCGGGGAACGCTCGAAGTAGTGACTTTCTTTCAAAAGTTTTTAGCAAATCACTACTACATAGTTTCTCAAAACGACTCACTGACTCTCCCTTGGCAATAAGCCTTCATCAATTAATGTTTGCCTTTCCCAATTAATTTCCACTTCCGATTTGAAGATCTGTTCTTTCGCACTAGCTGAGAGCGTTACTTCGTTGAGTGTCTCTAGCTGTCCCTGCCTCCAAATAACGGGATAGGAAAACCATATTCCCTTTCTCACTCCATATTCCCCATTTGAAGCCACCACCATCGACATGGGTTTTTCATTCTCATCTTTACGTTCCAAAAACACAAACCCATCTAACGTTGCCTTAGCTGCGGAACCCTCCGAATTGTGCTTTCGCGATCGAATAATCTGAGCCCCCCGAGCCTGGACCTTCTGCACCATCTCTTCGAGCTGGCTCGATCCCTCTGATTTTGGCAAAAAAAGAGGGCGTCCCTCAATCGACACATTTTCAAAGTCAGGAAATACCGTAGCAGAGTGGTTGCCCCAAGCATATAGACCTTGAATCGCTCGCCAGTGAACATTTTGGTTCTCAGCTAGAAATTGAATTCCTCTATATTGATCCAGCAGACTTAACCCAAAAATGTTTTTTGAACTCACTCGAGGCGCATAGTGAGAGAGCAATAAGCAATTCGTGTTACAGGGGTTGGCAATCATTAATACTTGAGTCATATCCGAACCGACAGAATTCAGCGCCATCGCTTGCTCACGAATAAGTTTGGCATTTTTTAAAATGAAATCCTTATGAGTCATCGGGCGCCGTTGATGAAAACCACCAAAAAACAAACACCAATCAGCCCCACTAAAGACCTCTTGTAAATTTTGACTAATAAAAATCGAATCTAAGTTTGGAAATAGCGAATCCTTTAGCTCCATTTCGAGCCCTTCGAGAGCTTTCCAAAAGGGTTCTGTTTCATGAAGCCGCAATCGTATCCTCTGGTGTTCCTGAGACGCTGCCGTTGATAACAGCTGAAATAAAAAAGCATATGCAACTTTTCCCGAAGCGCGAGTCATTGCAATTGTCAGAATTTTTGAACTCAAAATCATCCCACCTTAAATTCTTACCCTATATCTATTGGGCTAGTTCACACTATGCTAACATCATTTTTCAGCCGGAGCGAAGAGGTCCTTTCTTTTTTTATTTCCTCATTTTCCTATTAAATTCCATTTGATAGAATAAAATCAGTGATGTTCATAGGTATTTAACAAAATGCGACGAGGCAAAGATGACAAAAAAAGATTTCGATGAGTTTATCGATCAGTTTCTCTATCGAACAAAAAAAATCCCTCCAGGTTCATTGAACTGGACCGCTTCCCTTTTGCAAAGAGAGTACGTGGATTCCCTCTCCCTCGTCTTGTTGATTAATGAAGTAGAGATGCACTTTGAAATGAAAATTCCTGAGAACCAGATCAATGAGAAAAATTTCGCATCCAAGGAGTCCCTCTTCCATCTGCTTGCTGAGATCGATTGAGAAGCTTCTTTGAAACCTTCCGATTCTAAGGAATTTTTTTCAATTTATTTATTAATTTTAAGAGCTTACCGCCAAAATGTGCCTTTTTTGGGCGTTCATTTGAATCTGTTTCCTTAAAACCTTCACAAATACCTTATATTTAGCAGCTCGATCTGGCCCAAATTTTGATGAGTCAATCGTTAATTGTGGCACGTTTGAGGAGGCCTTATATGACAAAAGTAAATCTATTAAAAAAAGAATCAGTAGAAAAAACGATAAATTCTATCGAACTACCTATGGCAGCAGCCTTTATTTTTGGACTGATGCTACTGATTGTCATTCCTGTTTTTGGACTTTAATTTTTCACTCAATGGCTCCGCTACCTGACCTAGGCAGCGGAGCTGAACTGTGCTATCCCTAGAAATATGAATCACTTAAAAGCTTCACTTATGGATGGCGCCGGCAACTCTTTTATCGTTTTTAACTTAATCGATGAAAGGCAAAAAGAGCTTTTCACTGACTATTTTTCTCCGCTTTCACGCCCCGAAATCGCCAAAGAGCTTTGTGAAAAGTCACAGTGGAGTCCCATCGATGGTTTGGTTCTGTTAGAAAAAGCGGCTCCTAACTCTTCTTGGAATTTTGAATGGGATTTTTATAATTCAGATGGTTCCTCCGCAGAGATGTGTGGAAATGCTGCACGTTGTATTGGTAGTTTTGCCTTCGCAAATAAAATCTCCCCAGAAAACCATCAATTTAAAACGATTGCCGGACTGATTTCAGCTCATGTCTTAAGCGCCACGGACGTTGAAGTTGGCATGACTCCTATCGTAGATAGTCTCTGGCATCAGTCCCTTAAAACACCCTTAGGCGATGTTTTTTTCAACTTTATCAACTCTGGAGTTCCTCACTGTGTGATTTCAGTAGCGGAGCCACTTAACCACGAAAAATTAAGACCCCTCGCTCAAGAACTGCGAAAGCCTTCTTACTTTGCTCCTAATGGAGCCAATATCACCTTTATATTCGAGCAAGAAACAGATGTTCTTCAATCAGTCAGTTTCGAACGTGGGGTTGAAGATTTCACCTTAGCCTGCGGCACCGGAGCCGTTGCATCGGCGGTTTCCTACCTTGGTCCTAACTCACTAGAGCCAAACAAGATCGTGACTGTTCACGTTCCTGGTGGAGAGCTTATCGTGAAATTTGCAGAAGATCGACCTTACTTAAGAGGACCAGTTCGGCACATCAAAGACATAGATTTCATAAAAAAATAAATAAAATTATGAGAACATAAAACCGCTATGCCCGAAAACACACCTAAAATTTACCTGATAGACCTTCCCAAAGAACATGAGACGCCAGAAGTGATCGAGGCAATCATCGAAGGCGAATCGGTAGAGGTCCCGGCACTACCTGGCAAAACCATTATCGAAAGTCTTTTAGCCGCTGACCAGAAAANNTGTATTCTTGTCTACAAGGACATTGCATGGCTTGCCTAGCGCAACTTAAAGAGGGCAGCGTTGGTCAAGTCTCTCCTGGTATTCTTACCGAATCCCATGTCAACGATGGTGAGTTTCTCGCGTGTCAGGCCATACCACTTTCCAAAAAAGTTCTGGTCGACTTTGGTGAGTTTTAATTTTTGTAAACTCACTAAAGTCGACCAGAACTTTTTTCCTACCACTAAGTCGAGTCTTTCTGAAATTCTATCAGATTTCTCTTAGTAAATTCCGATTGTTAGAAAGATGAAGTACGGATGCTCATTGCAAAAATTCAGAATGGTTTTTTTAAAGATCAGCCTCTTATCCGGAGGGTTCTTATTATCGCCATTAATATGTCTTGCTAACTATACTAGCTATCATACCTTTCATCCCATCAGTTGGATGCATGCTTTACCCGTTGGCGAGACGCCCGGCTGGTCCTCTAAAAATTGGGTGAACTACGAATTTTCTCAAGGAAATGTTTGGAATTTGCCCATTGAAATGCTCAACACGACCAATAATCAGACCCTTGAATACAGCGCAGATCTGGGGCAAACATCACAAATTCTTGAACTGGGAACGACTCTCTTTGATCAACTGTCCGTCTCCCTCGAACTCTCCTTTGCCCAAAGAAATGGTGGCCTTTTTGACAATCTTATCGACGAGTTTCATGTACTGATTGGCAACGATCGGTTCGGAAGAGATAACTATCCAGAAAACCAAACCACACTGTCCATAAAATCCGATGGTCAAGAAAAGGTCAATCAAGACATTCAATCTGGACTTAGCAATTTGAAACTAAAGTTCAAATACTGGCCATGGAAATGGGAGGGGCGTCGAAAAGCGACCTGTCCATGCGGATTTGCTGTATCATCACAATTTAAATTTCCCGTAAGCCAAGCGGACACTGGTCTCACCAGTACAGGTATTGACTCCAGCTTACTATTGCACTTGGGGGCTCCCCTATTTGATGCCAGCGGAATCTGGCTAACTGGTGGTCTCACGTATGCACCAGAAAATCCTCTGCTTGAGGGGTGGCCACGATTTGAATGGCTACAAATGTATGAACTGTCCTCTCAACTTTCCATCGGAAAAAACTGGAGCTTTATCATTCAAGTTCGAGTGGAGTCGCCACTTATGGACCGAAATCAATTAGGCGTCCTGAATGCTGAAACGGAAGAGGAGATTCGCTTAGTGGCAAGCAGTTGGAATTCCTTAGGGTACTGGCGAGGCACCGAATCAATAGGGTTTAACTATCGTGGCTCTAAGGGTTCTTCTTTTCAGTTATTGATCATCGAGGACTTCACTCCAGGAGGCCTTGAAAGCGATGGTGACGATTCCTTCTTCGTATACAATGCGCCTGACCTAATGTTTATGCTACAAGCCTATGTTTTGTTCTGACAAAACGGCTATTGAAACATTTCATCTCTAAGAATACTTTCGTTACCTTTATTTAGATTGAAAGAGGCGATCCATTTCTTCTTTTAAAACACCTTTTGCTGAAGGATAGATCTCCTGAAGACTTTTTCTGCCCCCACTCATCCGATCTAACTCAAAGAGGGCTAATTGAATATCTGAACGATGTTCGGAGTGTTTAAAGACTTTCAAAACGAGCTCTCTTTTTTCTTTGTCTGTATTTATCGCCCTAAAAATGGACGCTAAAGCATGGCTTTCTAGGAGCTCTGGTGCCACAGACCTCATCTCATTTAAAGACCGAACTATCTGATCTAAATTTGGGTTTACAAATTGATTTTCATAAAACTGAGCATTGGCAACTAATCCTAAAGTTCTGTAAATCCTCGCCAGTTTTTTTGCGTCCTCTTTATTTGGATTTAAAAGAAAGCTCTTTCGCAAAGACGTAAAAGCTTCTTTCAATCCCTTACAAGATAAGGGGGACAGACTCAAGGCTTTCGTGGCGACAGCTTGAAGAGCTTTTTGCTCATCTAAAAAGTCGTAAAGAGAAGGGTCGGCCAGTGCCTTATTCAAATCAAAATTTTTGTCTCGACTTAAATTTCGAATTTTGTCCCCCACCCGAGTCATCTTATAGGCATTGAGCATTCCACTTGAGAAAAATGGGGGACCAAACAGAGGTGTATTTGTTTTCTTTAACAAGAGCTGTGCTTGCTGTAAGTTCAATCGAATTCCTGAGGCCGCAGTAAAATTAACTAAGGCTGAGGTCACTTGAGGAGTGGCTCCACTCGTAGCTCCAAATTCAAGAGCCTGAGAGCCGGTAGATGATGCTAATAACTTATCACTTGGAACCCAAACATCCACCGCAATTTTAGAGGAAACCGGACCGATCCAGCCTCCGACTGCGGTACTACCCACTTTAATGGCATCAATCTTACGATAAAACAATATATCTTTATACTCACCTGTATTGCCTGCGGCAATAATTGGAACGGATTTTGTTTCCTTGGAAATCCGGTTGATCTTCATACCGAATTTTTCATTCTGAGTCGCCTGTGAGAGATTTACAAAATACGGGTCTTCCTCCATTCCCGGTATCGGCCATACAGCAGGATCAAAGAAAGATTGTGAACTGTATATTCCCAAAACATTTGCATTGTTAGTTCCGGCAGCGGAGCTTCCCCCGGTCACTAAACCAGTCACCTCGGTTAAATGCATCTGGTATCTAAATGCCTTTCCCTCACAACGTCGATGCAAAGTCCCTGGAATAGCACAGTTGCGAGTTTTATCATTTCCTAACTCATAAACGGCAACAGGAATCTTTGTCGAATTTCCGTTAAGTGCCTTTTTAGCGAGATCCGCCCCCACAAGCTCCTGAGCCCACAATAAAGATAAATTAAAATTGCTCTTCTTCCGAATGAAACCACTTTTTGCTAGGCCAATCGAGTCACCCTGCAAATCACACTTCTCTTTGACATCGCCCATAGCTTCAAAGATTTCGGAAGCCGAAGTCACAAGGCGATCTGAATAGCAATCCGCATGAACCGATCCATTGAGGTACATCAATAGCCCGCACAAAAAGAAAAATCGCCTATAATCCAACATAAATACTTGTCGGCCGTAGAGAGAATCAAATCCACCCTTGTCTTCGACGAATTTCGAAATCAGACTCGACTTTTAACGAGAGGCCTCCTTTAAGCGACATTGCACGAATTACGGTGCTACTAAAAACACAGTAAATTCTAAAAAATTTGCCGACACAGTCCATCTAAAGATAATTAAAATAGCTGTTTAATTTCAAATATTTACTAATAACCAGTGGACCTATTAACGCCCCAAATCTTAGGTTTCTGTTGCATTCCTAGCGACTCTTTTGAATGATCGAGCAGATACCATTTGGAGGTTTAAATGAAGAAGTTATCTGTACTCCCTTTCGTGCTACTACTTGTCGGTTGCTCGACTCCTTCAGTCCTTCCTGACAAAGAAGATGTAAAAGTGACTCGTGAAGCCCCTGATTCGGACTGTGTTTTTGTAGACGTTGTCCGTGGTCGTACAACATCAGTTACTGGAACCCCAAAAGACGCTCTGAATGACCTACACGAAGATGCTGCCAATAAAGGGGTTAATTACGTAGTTATTGAACAGTACTCTGGTAATCGAACAGCGGTCACCGGGCGCGGCTATAAGTGCCCCTAATTTCTTTGAATTTTAATGACTGAGCAAGGCCACTTTCTTGGGGATTTTTTTGCCATTTCCACGGCACTTGCTTGGTCCATTGGCGTAATCCTTTTTCGCAAAGCTGGATTTACTTTAGGAACAGTTCCTTCCAAATCCCTACA